>MPNG01000064.1 GCA_002238905.1 Alphaproteobacteria bacterium bin98
TTCTGGCCAGCTTGCTAGGAGGATGAGTAAACGGATTGCCGGGAAGAAGAAATTAAAGAGGCCAGCAAATGATCTTCATTATTATACAAGTAGTTCTGAAGATAATGGTGATGACGATGATGGGTATTGTTTATCCCCTTCTTCTAAAAATCCTAGAAGAAGGAAAAATATTGATTCGCGTCGAAAGAAAAATCCTAGAAGCAAGCCGAATGAAGTGTTTGAGATGATCGAGGAAGCAGGTAGAGAGAAAAAGATCCATAAAGAATATGTCTGTGAAGCTTGGAAGCTAAAAATGGATTTACAAAACAATCGCAAATTAGTAACAATGAGAGCAAGTGGTGAAGATACGACTGGTTATGAAAAAGTCACAATACCGAGAAACGCTCTGCTCGCTATCCTTGATAGAGCTTTACAAGACACACGCAATCAGAAGGATGTGATTCAGAAGATATGGGATAAAGAGAAAGGCAAGTTAGATCGGCACTCTGATTGTGATGCAAATTGGCAGAAGAGATACAAATATACTGCTAATAAATTCCCCCACATAATAAACGCATTTAAAAATTCAAAAGCATTTAGAGGCAACGATCCAGCTTGTGATCTACTGCCATCAGATATTAAAAAGCAATACGATAGATTGACCCCTATACAGCAAGAAGATGTGAATTGGGTGGTAAAGACGCGATGCATTAAGAGAATCTGTTGGAGCAAGCGCGTGCTTGCCCAAGCAAAAGATTGATTACGGGTTGTAGTTCGCGTATTAAAGAGATGCGTGCTCTGTTTCCAAAATCTTCTGTAATGTGATCGTGCAGATAAGTGAGAAAGTGATGGCGCTAAGGGAAAAGTTTTTCAATAAAAGATTGTTTTGTTCCGGAGTCAAAAGTGATTATTAAAAGTATATAGGTAATGACAAAGATCTTTTATTTGTGTGGATTTGATTTTCGTATGGTTCAAATCGATAGGATAGATCAACTCCATTGAAGGCGAATTGACTGCTTTGTCTTGCATGCTTTGATCGAAAAGAGTTTTTAGTTAATTATATATATTTGTAAAATCATTGCAGTGTGTTAGAATTATTGAGAAATGTTTTTACTTTATATACAAATATTATTTCTGTTGTGTGCGCTGGTTCTTCATAGTGCAGAAGATTCAAATGACTTTAGCAAAGGTGAGCAAAGGGCAATAGAAAAAAGCACCTCTACACATTCTGCTCTATGCGCTAACCCTCCTGACACTCAATGTTTTGGTGCGCAAGGAGACAGTCAATTATATTGTGAAGATCGTTCTGTGGTAATAGTCACGCCAGAAGTTGGTGTCATTGCAAATGGAGAAAAATCACAGAGGCAATGTGTTGTGAGGAAGCGTCCTCCATCAAAAAAAATACCAGAGGAACCTTTGGCTGTTAAAGTGAAATATAATCCCGAGGATGTGGGCAAGTGGAAGAAAGAAGTTGTACAACTAAAAGAACGCTTGACCTTAGAAATGAAAAAACATGACACTGCATTGCGCTATCAATACGCTCGGAAGAAGGTGAATGGTGAGGTTATTGAACCAGCTTTGCAATCGCAGATTGATGAGATGAAAGC
This sequence comes from Alphaproteobacteria bacterium bin98, assembly GCA_002238905.1. GTDB lineage: Bacteria > Pseudomonadota > Alphaproteobacteria > Bin98 > Bin98 > Bin98. Next base: position 1,587 of record MPNG01000064.1, read on the forward strand.
GCGGAGCTTTGGCCTAAAAGGAGAAAAGCCACTCTATATAGATGCTCTTTTGGCAGAACACTCGCCAGATCATCCAAAAGTAAGAAAACACGTGAGCAATCTAAAAAGCACAGCAAGCAGGGCGCAAGCGCTCTGCGCATACGCTCAAAAGATCAGTAAGGGTGAGACTATTGACGACGAGTTGCAGGCTCGAGTTACGAAGATAAACCGTGCCCGCATTAAAGATGCAGAAAAGCAAAAAATCTTGCGTGACGAGAAAAAAAGAACTGCTAAAGATCAGGAGCAAGGTAAAAACTCAGAGAGCAAGGGCCTTGAAAATGAAAAAAGTCGACATCAGAAGCGCCATGAGAATCTAAAAAATGCGTATATAGCTGAGAATTGGTATGCTTGGGCCCTCGTAGAGCCAAGATCGGAAGAAGACCAAAAAAAGTGTCTAGCACTATATCAAAAATTGCAAGATGCGTTGCGCAATGGTGATGAAAAGGTGCCAGAGAAGGTGTGGCAAGCACCCAGAGGAGATCGCTCTCTCCTCATGAGATTAGAACCTTTTCCGTGTAGTGAAGAAAATGCAGATGAATATTCAGGTTCGGGGTTGTTGAAAGAGCCAGAGATCAGTACGGCGAAAAGAACTCTTGATTGTGCAAATGTGGAGGATATACCCATGCATGATGTCTTACCTTCGCAAAGAGTGAGAAAGCAGAATCGTCCTATTAAAAGCAGTTCAGCATAGGATTTTACGACCAGAGTGTAACAACGCACAGATATTGCAGTAATGTCGATATGTGACTATTGTCGCTTGCATGACAAGAGTATTGTTGTTCCGTCATGGCAGTTACCACATAATGTAAGTGACATAAATTATTTCTCACACTATGTTTCTGCACCCCAGGATTATGCCTACATATCCAGCTAGATTTTTCTGATTTAGGCATGGAAAATAAGATTGATAAAATAAATATCTGTATAGCATAATAGTGGCATTCGCCAAAAAAGAATGATTTGACAAAATGTGAGTCAGAGGTAAGGGGTCAGGGCTACCCCGCACTGATCAGGAGGCAAAGGGCCGTTGCATCCCTGCAGAATGAATAGGAAAAAAGCCACCAGACTACAAAAATTGATGCAGGTATTAAGTAAGAGATCGCAGGCACTAGGAAAGCCATAACACTTCAGAAAGATCCGGGTGTGCTAGATGCAAAACCAAAGGATTTGTAGCCTTGCAGAAGTGTACTCTTTCTGGCAACTATACCGTACCGTCACCGGCAGTTCGCAGTGCCTGAGATAAGTGAGAAGATCCTCTTTCTAATAAATCAACCAGCTCAACCAAATTCTTTTCATCATCAAGTGGAAGGTCAGATTCAGGTTTTGGAACAGAAGTGTGCAGATCTTCAAACATATCTGATCGGATCATAAGACGATATTGCAGTCTTTGAAGAAAGGAGAGGTTTTTTTACTGATAGATTTGCTCGTATCAAAATCCCCTGTCTCTTCACCTGTCTTGCTTGCGCCGTGTAGAGCAATCGATCACAACAGTCATAATCTTTGTATATAAACTCTCTTTATCATTTTAGTTGCTCTCTCTAGAAAATTTTAACAATGATAGCTATATTTCGAGAAGAGTTCTTAGTGAGAAAAAGTGATATAAGATTGAATGAATATCTATAACAGTAGATGTGTTGCATGCTAAGGTTTTCGCTGTTGTGTGCGCTTGTTCTGCATAGCGCATCTTTGCCATATTTGTCAGATGATGTGAATTTGGTACAGTGCTATGGATTGGCAATGCCTGATCATTTTGAGTTGGTCATAAACTTTGGATTGTTAATGAATGTAAACGAAAGAATGTGTTTTAATACTATTGATACTGATAAGGATGAAAGAGAGTAAATATATTTATGGTTTGTGCCAATTTTGACAGCAAGTGAAATAGTACAGAATTGATAGTCGGGTAATGAGGTGATGCAAACGCTCAAAAGAGGAAAACTGATCGTCGTCAAAGTTAATCAATACAGAGTTATTGGCGGATACATGAAGACCAAAAGGAGGGCTAGATGCGCAGAAATAAAGGAGTTGCCAATTAATGAGGGTAAGAGATTTGCCATGCCACTGAGGAAAGAAGGTCTTGATTGTGAATCCTGAATGAAAATCAAAATTAATATAGGTTAACTATATTGTATAAAATTTTCAGATATGGTAATTGATTCAAGGAGAAGGTAGTGTGGGTGATTGTGAAGCATTGCTTCGGATGTTGTCTTGACTGTGACTTATGTAGGAAACGATCAAACAGGAAATGCCAAGGTAAATGGTAATGCTGTAAATTCTGT
>MPNG01000065.1 GCA_002238905.1 Alphaproteobacteria bacterium bin98
CATCTGGCCAGAACTACAATCGTTGATATTTTAAATCGTTGTCAGAATGCACTTTTTTTATCAACTCAATAGTGAGGTTGATCTGTTATGACATAACACTTAAGTGCGTGAGCATCTCTACACTCATGTTTTTTATACTTGCAGTTCAAAAAGCGATTGCAAACCCTGCTGCAAATCTTGAGTACAGATAGGGTCATCTGACCAAGGAGCCCCATCTATAATGTCAGCGATAACGTCAGAGGCTTCTTCACGTGTTTGTGCAAAATGTAAAGTCACCACTCCCAAAGATTTCAAAAACAGCACTATCATGTTGACAGGCTCTCGCACCAAACGATCCCCTTTTGTAGAGATGATTCTTTCGGAGAACGCTTCAAGAATTTCTCTTTTTCGTGGGAAGTCTGTACAAAGTTTGTCAATCGTCTTTATTAGATAAGATATCTCTTCCTGCATACTTTGCTTAGAATAACGCACTTGGTGAACGCAACTTTGCATCAGTGCTTTTTTTTCTTCTTCTATTTCCTCTAAATGCGCTTGGTATACTGTTGTCTCTTTTATGTCCGCAAGATCTTGCAATTCTTCGCGCCATACAGTTTGTCCAGAGCAGATCAATTCCATCTGACGACGAAGATCGTTCAACCTTTTGCGACCTTCAACAATATCGCTATACTCCTCTTGCATTTCACATACTGTATCTTCGAGATACGCAATCATAGCTTCATGCAAACGATCATAGAGCCCTTCTATAGTGAAAAAAGGACTACGATCTTTAAAGATATAACCTCCATACTCTTCCTTTATATCTGCTTCTAACGCCACAAGGTCACCTTTGGTAATGGCTCTATCACCAGCAAAAAATTCTTGGTAACGCTTGTAATCTACTGCGCCTTCTGGCCACACAATTTTCCATTCAGACACAATACGGTCAACGTTTCTTTTCATACAGTTCAACATGTCATTTTTCACAACTCGCTCTTGCCCACCACTCGCAAGCAACTTATTAAGCTCATTACTTGTTAAAGGATCATGGTACAGAGAGCTTGGTATCTTACCTTGGGCATCCATGCACAATTGCAACGTCGTCACAACATCACTGGAAATCCCAAACCTTGTCAAACAAGCTATAGCAGCTTTTGTTTTATGAAAAGCCTCATCCTCTTGAGTGTAATATTCTGGTATATGCACCCACCCTTGCTTCTGCACAAACGAATGAATTCCCCATTTCAATCCATGACTTTTTTGATGCAAAGGAGACACCGCCACATCCAAACTATCAACAAAGAATTCTGCCTCGTCATTTTGGCATACACCAATATCGCTCTTTCCTCCCGTAATCGCATATACTATAAAGCGTAAGGTTTCTGTATTCATGCCCAAGTAGTCGGGGTGCGCTTGCACACACTCCAGATGGTCATTAATATATGCCGCTAGACCTTGTATGCTAAAAACTAACTCAGGCCGCTTTCCTAAAATCATCTCTGCAATCATGATCTTCTCTGCCAAATCACATAACCATACTGCATTGGGCTTCCTTTCTCTAAAATTTTTAATAAATGCTAAATTATTTTGATAATAATTAGATGGCAAACCTGCAGCATCCACAGCAATACGCGAAAATCTGATCACATTTTTTTTGTAAAGCTCTGGATTCTCCCACAAAGCATATTTGTAAAACTCTTTGTATTGGAGCGACCCTGACATAAAAGGGTTCAGAGAAGCCGGCAAATAATGACAGCACTCATCAAGAAAATCCATCTCACAACCAAGCTTCTCTAGCCTTGCTTTGTTTTGCATTAAAAACATAATGTTTGCGCAAAAAGAATTCGGAAAAGGCCCTTGTTTCCAATGGATCAAAATCTTCTTTATCTTAGGGTATCTTTCTGCCTCTCCTTTTTTTGGTTTCCACCCTGGCAGAGCATCGCGAGCGCCTCGTGATTGTTCACATTCCCAATAGAAAATGCCACACAATCTTTTCATCACTTCCGCTATCTCACTTGCATATCTATCAATAAAAAAAAAAGCTTGGTCTCCGAAACAATCTGCACAAAATGGGTATGTGAACATTGATGATTTGCCTATGTCGTGCATAAAAACTTGATACAACCACACTTGGAATCGATGAGATACCGGACCATCAATCGCACCAACTGTTAGCATTGCGCTATCCAGAAATGCCTTTATACTCACAGCAACCTCTGGTTCAGGTACGAAGTGATAATCCAAAACTGGCACTTCTTCCTCTTGAGGATACATATCTTCTTGTTGTTCTATTTTAACTGGCGTACGCGCTTTCTGTTTTTCATAAAGACGCTCGCACATACCTTTCTTTTTTGGAGGTATACTTACCCCTCCCTCATCCACACCCACACTTTGCGAGATGACTGGTGCAGGAGAAAAATCATCTTGCATCACTGTATCCGCAAGTACCGGAAATAGCCTTGAAGTCTCGCTCGCACAAAATTCAGCAAACACAGCATCATGTGAAGAATCGCTTTCAATGGAGGGCGTGACAGCACAAACATTCAAAAACACCAGCGATAATAAAAGTAAATGTTTCATTTTTTCTTTTTCTATTAATAAAAATTTTGATTAATCTAACCCTCTCTCCAAACCTTAATCTTTTAAATTATAACACTATTTTTTCTTTTGAAAAACAAGTGCACATCAAGTCCGGAACTGTCTCAAAAAGGCCTATGACTTCACGCTTACTTACACGCAATCATTGCATCTTGCCAGAACTACAATCGTTGATATTTTAAATCGTTGTCAGAATGCACTTTTTTTATCAACTCAACAGTGAGGTTGATCGGTTATGACATAACACTTAAGTGCGTAAGTCTCTCTGCACTCATATTTTTATACTTGCAATGCAAAAAGATCTTCCAATTCCTTTTGCAAATATCTATCAGGGACAGGACACTCACATCGAAAAGGGCGCCGATCTATAATGTCAGCGAAAATACCAGAAACTTCTTGAGGTGTTTGCGCTAAAGGTGGGTTCTCCACTCCCAAAGATTTCAAAAAAAGCACAATGATGTTAACAGGCTGTCGCGCCAAACAACCCTCTGATTCAGGGGTGATCCTTTTGGAGAAAGCTTGAAGGATTTCTCTTTTTCTTCGAAAATCTGTGCAGAGTTTTGCAATATTCTTTATGAGAGGCAATATATCTTGCTCTAGAGTTGCCTTAGAATAACACACGCTTTGACAGAAACTTTTCAACATTTTTGCTTTTTCTTCATCTTTTGCTAAATGCGCTTCGTATACTGTTGTCTCTTTTATGTCCGCAAGATCTTGCAATTCTTGGCGCCATACAGGTTTGCCAAAGCACATCAATTCCATCTTATAACGAAGATCTTTCAACCTTTTGTTACCTTTAACAATATCTCTATGCTGATCTCTCATTGTGAATATTACCTTTACTATGTGCTCTCGTATTGCTAAAAGCAAGTAATTATAAGGCAAAACCACACCCCCTGAGATGAAGAAAAAAGGACTCAAAACTGCAAATTTCCAAAACCTACTTACACACTTTTGCGTTATTACTTCTTCTAACGCCACAAGGTCAGCTTTGGTGATGACTCTATCACAAGCAAAAAATTCTTGGTAACGCTTGTAATCTACCGCACCCTTTTGCCAAACAACCTTCGATTGATACACAATGCGGTCAACACTTCTTTTCATAGCATTCAGGGCATGCGATTTCACAACTCGCTCTTTCTCACAACTCGCAAGCAAATTATTAAGAGCACTATCCGTTAAAGGATTATGGTACAGAGAGCTTGGTATCTCACCCTTGGCATCCATGCAC
>MPNG01000066.1 GCA_002238905.1 Alphaproteobacteria bacterium bin98
CCCCTAGGCACACCATCCATATACTCAAACACTCTCGCTCCCCAATCTTTGATTTTTCTGTGTGTTTGCGCAAAATCATGCAAAACCACAACCATATGCTCACTCTCTTTTTTCGCCACAGCCAGATTTTCAGACAACTGTTCGATATAAAAGCCTAACATAAACAGAGATTCAAGATATCTTCCAAGGTTCAAACAGCGTAAGCAATCACCCTCAAAATTTGTGGTTAAAGCAGTGATGTGTTCTTTCTGCTTTACTTGCAAACCCTTCAACTTTTGGATATATGGAGCAACATTGAATTCTTGCCCAACATCAGGCACAACGCAGATATCTTGAGGAGCGCTTTTTTCTTCTTCGTGAACAGCCGCACATTCCTGAATGAGTGACGGCAAGTTTTTAACTATTGCCCCTAATGCAGATAATTCACAATCACAAGACTTCCTAGATCTTTGCACAGCCTGCATCGCCAGGTGATTTTCAGAGGAAGATACACTCTCAAACACAACTGACACACACTCTGATAGTGCGGCATGTGTTTGCACAAAACCATTAAGATGGGTGTCCATCACGGAATTTTCGATTTTCACTGCACTTTGTGCTTGTGACGCAATTAGAGCGCATAGTATCATGATATGTTTCATTATTTTTATCTTTAACCGCCAACATTAATTATATTTTCTACCAATCTGCAGAGAGCTATCTCGCTAATTTTCGCACAAGCTCTGACAGAGACCATTGTGTATCTGCTAAACAGACTTGATACCCGACGATCAAATCACACCACTGCCTACCTAACTCACATGCATCAACTAACGGTGATTGCATAAGCTCTAATAACTTTTCGAGGTTTATATTTTGGCATTTTCCCACGTTCTGATATTTGCTCACGCATACCTCTAAAACACACCTATCGTCGTGAGGAATGACTTTATGCTCTTGAAACTCTCCCTTTTCTTCTTTGTAAACTGTCAGATTTTTCCCAAAACTTTGCACTTGTAAAGCTAAAGCTGTTGATTCTAAGTCCTGCAAGCTTTCTTTCAATGATTTTAGCCAATCATAAACCTCTTGTGAGGTGCGGATATGCTCAGGATCCAAACAACGAATCACTCTCCATCCAAAATCTTTGCAGTCTTTGTGCGTTTTGAGAAAATCCTGCCAAACCACAGCCATACGATCACTCTCTTCTTTCGTCAACGCCAGATCTGCCAAACACTTTTGGAAAGCCATACGATCACTCTCTTTTTTCGCCAAAACCAGATCTTCCGAACACTTTTGGAAAGAATGCCGCATCTCATTGCAACATTCAAGATAGCTTATACACATTTGAATGCAATCAGAAGAGACATTATCCCCTCTTTTGCCCCAAAGTTCAATCAAACGCTCGATGTGTTGCTCCGGCTGTTTCCGCAAGTCATCAAATCCTTGGAAGTATGCCGTAAAATTGAAGACTCGCTCATCATCAGGAGCAACGTTGCTATACTCTTGAGGATCACTCGTTTTTTCTTCGTGAACATCCCCATATTGCGGATATCTGTTAACGAGTAACCAATGCAGATTTTCAAACTTTTCTTCCAAGCAACACAATGCTTGATTACAAGATTGCTCAAACATTCTCGCTACCGGAGTCGCTAGGTTATTGTGATGACTAGATGACCACACACGATCAACCACAACTGGCAGAAAATTTGATAATGCGCCGTGTGTTGTAACAAAACCATTAATATGCAGGAGTATATCACTACGGTCTTTTACCCGCTCCAGATATACTGATAAATTTTTGAGATATGCTCCTATCTTAACGAAAGATAAATTATAATATCTAAGACAGCTAACCGCACTCTCACAGCCACACTGGTTGTACGGGAACCTTATCTTAAAAACGTCAATTAAACCAGCAACGTGTTCTAGCTGCTGTTTCTCCAAACGCTCCCACTCTTGGATATGTGGCGTAACAATGAAGCCTGACACATCATCAGGGGCATCGTACTTATACTTTTGAGAGTCATTCTCTTCTTCTGCGTGAACATCCCAATAGTACCGCGCGTCTGAGTGAGCTGTGTCAGCTGCCATTTTGAATGCAGATAATGCCCTTGTACAAAGATACTGAAATTGTTTCGCAGCCCTAATCGCTTGTTTACTTTGAGAGCAAGATACATGATCAACCACAGCTGACACAAACACTGATAATGCGTCGTGTGTTTGCACAAAACCCTTAAGGTGTGGGCCTAGACTCGCTCTCTTTTCTTTCGCAAAACTCAGATGTGCCCAGAGCGTTTCAAAATCACTTTCTAACCTCTCGACAGATTGCAGATAGCATTGAAGCCTTGCAATACTAATCGCGCGAGGATAAGATTGTTTCGCAAGATTTTCAATCAAATAGGTCAGATGTTCCCTCTGCTGGTCCCGCAAGTCACCCCACGCTTTGGAGCGTAGATCCAAATTAAAGCCTTGCGCAGCATCAGGTGCAGCTCTCTTAATTATTTGAACATCTTTGTCGAATTCAGACAATGCGCTCTCAAACACGTCCACGGCCCAAGACTCTTGTGGACCTTTACATGATACACGCTCAACCACAGAGCAAAAAAACTTTGATAATAAGGTGTGTGTTTGCACAAGCCCCTTAAGATGTTTGTCTATCATGGGATCTTCGATTTTCACTGCACTTTGCGCCTGTGACGAAATCAGCGCACATATTATCATTATATGTTGTATTATTTTCATCTTTCACCATCAATCATTATCACATTTTATCAATCAAAAAATATAAAATCAATCAAAAACTATTAATCAAGCAATTTAAAAAGACAGAAAAACTTTTTGATGAGTGCGCACATCCATAACCACTGAAGCCTAGCACATCATCAGGGTCATCGTACTTATACTTTTGAGAGTCATCCTTTTCTTCTGCGTAAACATTCCAATATTCCTTAACGAATGACCGCACTTCTTTAGCCTCTCTTTCGAATTTAGACAATACTCTAACACCAGATTTCTCAAACGTTTCCGCTAACCCAATCGCTTGTTTATTTTAGATAAACGCACACTTTCAACTATCGCTGATACAAATCCTGATAATGTGGCGTGTGTTTGCACAAAACCCTTTATTGGTCCACGATGTTTTGCTTTGAGATTTTTTTAACAACCCGTCCTGATTGAGTCTCCGCACGATCAACATAGATCCAATACTATATTTAGATTACTTTTATATAGGAGAATATTTCGCATATGCTCACCAAAAAAATCATTACCAACGAAGCATGAGGTCAGACAGTCTAGTAAAGCATCGCTTGTTTGATTCTGATGTGATTGCAACTTCTGATATTCTATCTCGCATGTCTTCCAATCACACCTATCGTCGTAAGCCATGACTTTATGCTCTTGAACCTCTCCCTTTTCTTC
>MPNG01000067.1 GCA_002238905.1 Alphaproteobacteria bacterium bin98
TGGATCTATCGCCTTTTGAGATTCTTGCCATAAATCATTGTCGGAGTAGTCTCCTGTAGCTCCATGGGCGTTAAAAAACATTAAAAATAGCAATGCTAGTGTCATGAATCTACCTTCTGAATATATAGCGTTAAATTACTGTATCATACAAAATAATGATTAAATAAAAAAATATCAAAATCACAAGCGGGAAGGGAGTGCAAAGAATATGCTGGGCTTTTCATTTTAAGTATAACGGATGGAATATAATAATATTAACCATGTTTTAAATGGCTAATCCTGGATGACCTTTTAACAGTGTTAGGTGTATTTTCGCGTTAAGTCTACTTTCAAAAACTCATTAAAACTGTTTGCGGTGCTTTCCCAATCGTCATGGCAAAAGTCTCTCAAGGCTGTCAAGAAGAATCCACCTGCCTGATGCACTGCTTGCTTCATATGTTCTTCATCCGATTGCAGTTCTTCCAAGAAGAGTCCACCTGCTGCTGCCTGATACACTGCTTGCTTCGTATGTGCTGTGTTCAATTTTTTCACCCACATTGTGAGGTGTCCTCCTTGAGCACTAGATGCAGAGGTTCTAATGAATTGCAAAGCCTGAAGGAACAGTGGTGGATCAAGATAATATAATTTTTCGGTAGAAAATCTGTACTTGCGGAAAGAGGCATACCTCAAATAATCACGACTGTGCGTTGTGGCTTTTTCAAGTATCTTTTCTATTGGTTCTGTGAAACGAATGAATTGATTAGCAGGGTCAGGGAGGAGTGAAGAATCATCTGCATGCGTAAGTATAGCTAGTATCTCTTCTCTGTATGGATCTATAGATTTTTGAGCTAATTGCCAAAAAGTAGATGCTGAAAGTAGGTTAGAAAAAGCATCATACATTTTTTGAGCTGATTCTGTCTTATTCTGACAGTATAAATGTAACGATTCGAGTAAGAATTTAAATGCCTTTGTGAATACGTCGAGTTTTCTTGGGTCTTCTGCCAACTCTTCCTCTTCCTCAATCCAAAGAGGTCCTTTTGGGTTTGCGGGCAGAGAGTGTATTAAAGACTTAAAGGCCTTATAAAAAAGTAGTGGGTCAACACGACTATCTCTTTCATCAACCCCACTCGGTCCCAACATACCCTTAGGGCATTCAGTGACGTCTGAGCTTTCTGAGCAACTGTATAGACTGTATAGAATGGTTGTGATCGGTTTTACGAAATCTACGAATGCACGCACTACCGTTATTTTTAGATAAGATTTATCATCAATTATAGCTAGTATCTCTTGTCTGTATCGATCTATTTCTATTTGCCCCATTTCTTCAGCCTGTTGCGCCGGCGTCTCTATCAAAGAAGGGTGCTTAAGTAGTTCTGTTATCAGGCTGACCTGTGTGAGAGTTTGAGTTTGTAGCGAATCATCCTCACTGCCGCCTCCTGTAGCGCTATGGGCGTTAGCAAACATGAAAAATAACAATAGCATAGCCATAAACATCTCTCCTAAATAAAATGTTGAATCATTGTATCACGAGTACAGTCATGATTCAAAAAAATATTCTCAAAGATTGCAAGAGATGAAGGGAATTCAGAGTATCATTGATAATGAGATAAGCTGTTTTGCTTAGTACTTTAGTGGTATGTATTCTGGCTCTAAATCTACTGCTAAAAACGCATTATAGATTTTTTGGGGCGTCTTCCCAATCTTCATCGCAAAGTCTGATAAGTCTGCCAAGAAGATTCGAATTGCCTGATGCATCTTTTGGTTTATCTCTCTTGTCTCCAACCCAAATCATGTGATACAGTGCTTTTGTCGTTTTTGGTATATCCTCCTTTGGTCTTACCGTATAGTGGTCGATGTATTTTCGCTTGAAGTCTACTTTCAAAAGATTATCATAATTGTTTGCGGCGCTTGCCCAGTCGTCATCGCAAAAATTTCGCAAGGCTGCCAAGAAGAATGGACCTGCCTGATGCACTACTGTTTGCTGCATCTGTGCTGCATCCAATAGCAGTGCTTGGTGCGTCTGTTTTTTATCCAATACTTGAGATCCGGACGACATTGCGACCCATCCTCCTCGCGCATCAGATGCATACTTCCTAATGGCGTGCAAAGCCTCAAGAAACATTGGTGGATCAAGACGCTGTCTTGCGTGCTCAAATCTGTGCCGGTAGAAAGAATCTTCACTCAAATAATCACGACTGTGTTTTGTGGCTTTTTCAAGTACCTTTACTAGTGGTGTTGTGAAAGTTATAAAATCATTAGAATCTTGTAGTGAAGAATAATCTGCACGAATAAGTATAGCTTGTATATATTCTCTGAATGGATCTATAGATTTTTGAGCTAATTGCCAAAAAGTATTTTCTGTCAATAGGGAAGCAAAAACATCATACAGGTCTTGAGCTGATGCTGTCTTCTTGTGACAGTATAAATATAAGGATCCGAGTAACCATCTAAATGCCTTTGTGAATACGTTAAGTTGTCTTGGGTCTTTTGCCAACTCTTCCTCTTTCTTAACCCAAAGGGGTCCTGCTTTCTTTGCGGGAAGAGAGTTTATCAAGCACTCAAAGGCAATCTGCAAAGTCTGCGGAAACCCTTGAGTGCTCTCACTCAGTATAACTCTGATTGGGTACACGAAATTTGCGAATTGATGAAGTGTCGTCATTGTGCAAAAAGTTTCAGGAGCAAGAAGAATATCTAGTATCTTTTGTCTGTATGGCTCTATAGCCTGTTGTGCCTGCTGCTCCAAACGATTTTGCTTAAGTCGCTCTGCCACCTCTCTATCTACTGCTAAAAACGCATTATAGCTTTTTGCGGCGCCTTTCCAATTTTTATGGCAAAAGTCTCTCAAAGCTGTCAAGAAGAGTCGACCTGCCTGATGCACGGCTTGGTTCATCAGTTTTGTGTCCAATTGTCCAAATGCGCCGTACGGCATTGCGGTCCATACTCGCGTATTAGATGCGCAGTCCCTAATGCGGTGTAAAGCCTGAAGGAACATTGGTGGATCAAGAAAATGTAATCTTTCGGTCTCAAATCTATCTTCTTGAAAAGAAGCTGTGCACAAATAATCACGACTGTGTTTTGTGGCTTTTTCAAGTACCTTTACTAGTGGTGTTGTGAAAGTTATAAAATCATTAGAATCTTGTAGTGAAGAATAATCTGCACGAGTAAGTATAGCTTGTACATATTCTCTGAATGGATCTATAGATTTTTGAGCTAATTGCCAAAAAGTATCTTTTGACAATTGGTGCAAAAAAATACGATACTCTTTTGCAGCTTCTTCTCTC
>MPNG01000011.1 GCA_002238905.1 Alphaproteobacteria bacterium bin98
GAATCTGCTGCATTAGCTCCCGCAGAGAGTGAGTTAGCTGCAGAAACGACTGATGCGCCAACTGACGAGCCATTAACAGAAGATGCCGTTAGTGAATCCGATGCAACAGATACTACTGATGATGTGACCACTTCTGAAGTTGTAGAAGAGGATGGAGAACCAAAAGAGGCGGATGAGGAAACGAAAGAAGAGCGAGAGCGTCGTAAAAAAGCCGCTGCTAGCGCGTAGTGAAATTCGATAGATATCTTGAAATGTAGTATGATAAAGGGGAGTTAATACTCCTCTTTATTATAGAGACATGAAAGATTTAAGCAGAAGATCATTAGAAATATTTACACGAGTTGTGCAAGGTTACATGCGCACTGGTGAACCAATTGGATCAGATTTTTTACGCACAGAGCTTAACGACAGGGTGTCGTCTGCGACTGTGCGCAATGTTATGTCTGTTTTGCAAGACAAAGGGCTTTTAAAGGCGTTGCATGTATCTTCGGGTCGTATGCCTACAGAAGAGGGCTTAAGATTCTTTGTGAATGCTGTTTTGCAGCATGATTGTTTAAAAGAAGAAGAGAAGCGTTCTATCGTTAAGAAATGCACGGCTGTTGGCCGTGACATGAACTCTATTATGAGGCGTGCTTCAGAGGTTTTGTCTGATTTGGCGCAGTGTGCGGGTATTGTGGTGGCGCCAAAGCACAAAAGAACTATAGCGCATATGGAGGCAATTCAGCTTCCGGACGGAAACGCGCTCATGGTGATTGTGGGCGATAAAGGTTACGTGGAAAACAGAATCGTTAAATTGCCACGAGACGTTGATTTTTCTATTTTGAAGGAAACCGTAAATATTTTTAACAAACATCTTTCAGGTTATACATTGGAAGAAGCCATCTCTTTAATGGGGCAGGAGTGTGTTTCGCAACGTCAAGATGTGCGTGTCTTGGTGCAAGATCTTATACGCGATGGTTTGGGGTCTTGGTTTGAAAGCGCTTGCAACACTCCTATTTTAATGACTGATGAACATCATATGATGGAGGAGAGCCCAGACGGCCGCATCGAAGAGGTGCGTGATATGCTGAGTTCTTTGAAGAAAAAAGAGGTTATGAAGGACTTATTAAATACGGTAGAGAGCGGAGATGGAATACAGGTCTTTATTGGCGGAGAGAATAATCTCTTTACCCGAAGTGGATGTTCCCTTATAATTTCTAGTGTACGATGCGCACGAGGTGCGGTCGTTGGCGCCTTGGGTGTTGTTGGGCCAACGCGGTTAGATTACGCACGCGTGATACCGCTGGTTGAGTACACATCAAAGATGGTTGGGTTGATTTTGGATGACTGTGATGGAGTCGAATATGAGCAAAAAAAATAAAGAAACGCAAGCAGAAGATTTGCAGCCGGAAGTGGTTGATGCACCCGTAGATGGCGATAATGAGAAAATAGAGCAGTTAATGCGTGCCTTAGCGGAGAGCGATAATAGGCGCAAAATAATGGAAAAAGAAAAAGAAATGTCTGTGCGTTATGCTGTTACCGGTTTTGCGCAGGATGTTTTGGATATTGCGGATGCGTTGGATTCTGCTATTGCAGCGCATCAAGCAAAGGAAAAGCTGGTAGGAGACGCGTTAACGCTGCATGAAGGGCTTGTTTTAACGCGCTCAGTTTTGTCTAAGGTTTTTGATAAATACGCTATTGAGGTGGTGGATCCAAAGGCAGGAGATGTGTTTGATCACAATGTGCACCAGGCGATTTCGCAGGAAGAAGATACAAAATTTGAAGAAGGAAGCGTTGTGACGCTTTTGCGTAAAGGTTATCAAATGAAGGAGCGCCTTTTGCGCGCAGCGTTTGTAACGGTGGCGGCGGAAAAGCCTGCGCAGACTGAGGAAACTGAAGAAAATTAGCACTCTCGGTTGACGAGTGCTAATTCTCTGGGTATTATAAACACAAAGGGGGTCATATTATGGCAGAAAAAACAAAAGGTAAAGTGATAGGTATCGACCTCGGGACAACAAACTCTTGTGTCGCGGTTATGGATGGAGATACACCCAAAGTTCTTGTGAACTCTGAAGGTGATAACACCACACCTTCAATGGTAGCATTCACAAAAGATGGTGAATTGCTTGTAGGAAAAGCAGCCAAGCGCCAAGCAGTAAAAAACGCAGAAAGTACTTTGTACGGTATTAAGCGTTTGATTGGACGTAAGGCAGATGATCCATTGCTCACAAAAGGCATGACGGGTGTTGGAGAAATTGTTGCAGGTAAAGGTGAAGAAGCCTGCGTGAAAGTGCGCGGTAAAGAATACACACCAGCACAAATCAGTGCGTTTATCTTGCAGCGTATGAAAGAAACAGCCGAATCTTACTTAGGATCAAAGGTTTCAGAGGCAGTGATCACAGTCCCGGCCTACTTTAACGATGCTCAACGTCAAGCAACAAAGCTGGCAGGTGAAATCGCAGGGTTAAAAGTCTTGCGCATTATTAACGAGCCAACAGCGGGCGCTCTTGCCTATGGATTGGAAAAAGACTCAGCATCAGACACAATCGTTGTTTACGACCTTGGTGGTGGTACATTCGATGTATCCATCCTGGAAATCGGTGATGGTGTTTTTGAAGTTAAATCTACTAACGGTGATACATTCCTTGGTGGAGAAGACTTTGATGAAATCATTGTGAACTATCTTGCTGATACCTTCAAAAAAGAAAGTGGTCTTGATTTACGCAAAGATAAGATGGCAGCTCAGCGCCTCAAAGAAGCTGCAGAAAAAGCCAAAATTGAACTTTCAGGCGTGCTGAAAACAGAAGTGAACCTTCCGTTTATTATTGCCGACCAAGATGGTCCTAAGCACCTTGTGATTGAATTAACACGTGCAAAACTAGAATCACTCGTATCGCAATTGATTGAGCGCACACTAGAGCCTTGTGCAAAAGCTATTGAAGACGCTGGTATTAAAAAAGATGCTATCAAAGCCGTTGTGCTTGTGGGTGGTATGACACGTATGCCACGTGTGCAAGAGCGAGTTAAAGAGTTCTTTGGACGCCCTGTACATACAAATATTAACCCGGATGAAGTGGTGGCTATGGGTGCTGCCGTTCAAGCAGGTGTGCTGCAAGGTGACGTTAAGGATGTATTGTTGCTCGATGTAACGCCTCTTTCCCTAGGAATTGAAACCCTCGGTGGTGTGTTTACCAAATTGATTGAGAGAAACACAACGATTCCTACCAAGAAAAGTCAGGTGTTTTCTACCGCACAAGATAACCAACACGCTGTAACGATTCGTGTGTTTCAAGGTGAGCGAGAAATGGCTAGTGAGAACCACTTGCTAGGACAGTTTGATCTTTTGGATATTGAAAAAGCTGCTCGTGGCGTTCCGCAAATCGAAGTGACGTTTGATATTGATACAAACGGTATAGTGCACGTTTCCGCAAACGATAAGAAAACCAATAAAGAGCAACGCATTCGCATTGATAATCCTTCTGTGGAAAAAGAAGATGTGGAACGCATGATTCGGGAAGCTGAAGAGAACCGTGAAGCGGATAAAAAGCGTCGTGAACTTGTTGAGGTTAAGAATATGGCCGAAACACATTTGTACGATGTGGAGAAAAAATTAGCAGATCACGGCAGTAAGCTCTCTGATGAGGAAAAAGCTAAGATTGATAAATCCGTTGCAGATGTGAAAGAATCCTTGCAAAAAGAAGATAAAGAAACTCTGGACGCAAGTCTTAAAACACTTATGCAAGACATTCAGCCTCTTTATCGTGTAGCGCAAGAAGCAGAAAAAGGAGAGCAGCCTACCGGTGATGCGCCGAGCGATGCGCAAGATGCAGATTTTCAAGAAGTGAAGGATGCGCCAGAAGGTGAGCCTTCAAAGAATGAATCTGAAGGCGAAGCGCCAAAAGATGGGGAAGCATAATCAATGTCTGATTATTACAGCAGACTAGGGGTTGAAAAAGGTGCAAATGCAGCGGAAATCAAAAAAGCTTTCCGTAAAAAAGCTATGGAGTTACATCCAGACCGCAACCCCTCCAGTGAGGCCGAAGAGGAATTCAAGAAAGTACAAGAGGCATATGCCGTACTTTCTGATCCTCAAAAGCGTTCAATGTATGACCAAGTAGGTCATAGCCAATATGAACAAATGGAATCCACAGGTGGCGCCGGTGGCGCCGGTGGTGGCTACGGAGGTCATGGTGGATTTGGCGGTGCAGACGGATTTGATTTCTTTGAATCCATTTTCTCCAACTTTAGTGATGGGAGCAGTCAGCCCAAAATGCGCCCTGCGCAAACAGCGGTCGAGCTTTCTTTGGAAGAAGCGTTTGAAGGGGTTGCAAAAAAAATGAGCGTCGAGGCTCTTGTGGATTGTAATAGCTGTGAAGCTACAGGATCCAAAGATCAAAAAATTAGCACGTGTTCCCATTGTCGTGGAACAGGGCAGGCTCAAATTCAGCGTGGTTTTATGTTATTGCGCCAAACCTGCCCACATTGCCAAGGGGTGGGTAAGAAAATTGAAAATCCATGCACACAATGTAAGGGACAAGGTGCTGTTTTTGGGCAGAAAAACATTTCTGTGCATATTCCGGCTGGTGTGGATGATGACGTGCAGCTGCGCGTTCCAGGGCAAGGGCACTCCGGTTTAAGAGGCGATGCTCCGGGCGATCTTTTTGTGCATATTTCTGTGCGTGAACATGAACTTTTTTTAAGGCAAGGAGAGCATATCGTTTGCCGCCTGCCTCTTTCTATGACACAGGCCGCGCTTGGGTACTCTGTGGAACTTCCCACTATTGATGGAAGCCGTGTACGCTTAACCATTACACCAGGTGCTCAAACAGATGATAAATTGCGCTTAAAAGGGCATGGTTTTATTCGGTATGGATCACGCAGCCGCGGTGATATGTATGTGCAACTTCTTGTGGAAATCCCGAGAAAACTCAGCGCTAAGCAAAAGGAATTATTGCAGCAGTTTGATTTGGAATCAAAAGATACTGTGAATCAGCCAGCCAGCAGCAGCTTTTTTAAAAAAGTAAGCTCATTTTTGCGCTATGGTGATAAAAAATAGGAAGATTCAGGAGTGCTTTGCGCGCCTTCAGAGTCAGAATCCTGCACCTGTGACGGAGCTTCAATACACATCCCACTACACGCTTTTGATAGCGGTGCTTTTGTCTGCACAAACAACCGATAAGCAGGTTAACAAATGTACCCCTCTGTTATTTTCATTAGCTGATACACCTGAAAAAATGGCCACATGCTCTGTGGAAGATATTCAACGATGTATTAATACGATTGGTTTGTTTCGGCAAAAAGCGCGCCATGTGCATGAAGCAAGCCAACAAATTGTGGCTCATTATGGCGGGAAAGTGCCCAATACGCTTGAAGCGCTTACGTCTTTGCCAGGCGTTGGTCGTAAAACAGCCAACGTTGTTTTAAATGTTGCGTTTGGAAGATTTACGATTCCTGTTGATACGCATGTTTTTCGTGTCTCTCGTCGATTAGGGTTTTCATCAGGTAATACACCGTTAAAAGTCGAATCTGATCTTATGGAAGTGATACCAAAATCCTATCAAGATTATGCGCATCACTGGCTTATTCTGCACGGACGGTATGTGTGTAAAGCAGTGAGGCCTTTGTGCGATGAGTGCATACTGCGCGATATATGCCCCAAAAATGATGTGGCCATCAAAGAGCACAAAGAGTAGTGATAGGTTATTGCAAAATGAATGTCTATCGCCTCGTTAAGGCCTATATGCATATTATTAGTAATATGTTATTTATGGTATCTGGGGGTTTCAATATGATAATGTTAGTATTGGCGTTAATATTTAATGGTGCGGAGTCTGCACAAATGATGGATCACGCTGTGAAGGATCCAGCATTGCGTTACGCACGTGCTTTGAAGGTAAGCCCATACGCGTTCCCACAATTTGTAGATGTGGTGCCTTTAAAGGCGGTATCTTTTGCAGATCTTGATAAATTATGGAAAAATCGTAAGCGAAGCGTGAATGTTTGGAAAAACAAGAAGGCTCAAACAACATGGAAAAGCATAAGGAATTTTTTACAAAACCGCCCAAAGAAGAACTCTGAAGCTCAATTAGAATTAAACAGGAATATAGTGTTGAGTTGGATGTTGCGCGCCATGATGCTAGACGCAAAATGTGATTTTGTTTGTGAGCAAGATCTTGAAAAAAGGAAGGATAAAATGTTGCATGAACCGCACGATCTTGCTCAATTTGATTTTGACACTCCCCCTGAGGTAAAGAGCGATTATGCCCTTTTTAACCGATTTGTGCCCGAAAACTGTCCAGTTCGGTATTTATTCTCATTGCCTAATATGAAAAGAGTGCTAATTGTCGCTAAAAAACCGACAGTGGCAGAGCGCGCAATTGCCTTGCGTCAATCAGTGATGTTGCTGTATGTGGATACCTCGATTATAGATAGTAAGCGTGTGTTAGAGAGCCTGATTGAGCAAACAGCTTTTGCTGAACTGAAGGACCCGCATCCTTCTTACCCATCAGCTCAAGACATGAAAAAAGCATTAGAGAGCCTTCAGGATGCTTCGAAGCGCGAATGCTTATCTTGCGCATATTTACTGTCTTTATCTTGGCCATACTACGCTCCTGATGTGGAGCCTTTACAGTTTGCACCGTTTTATGATTTTTGGAAAAAGGCAGATGGTTTCCAATGGACTTGCCCACATGAGTTTTGTAAGGCCAGGATTCCTGGTATGACATTTGAAATGATTTGTATTCACCACCAGGAGCGTAAGGATGCGAGGAGGATTTTGAGCATGTGTGGATTGAATGATTCGAAACTAGAATATGCATTTTCGCTTTTGAGAGAGATGCATCCTGCTGCGTTTGGATCGCGTGCATAAGACTAAAAGATTCATTCCACGTTGTTTGAAATGTTGCGTTTGGAAGAGTTGCGATTCCTGTTGATGCGCATGTTTTGCGAGTTGCTCGTCGCTTAAGGTTTTCAACAGGTGAGGCACCGTTAAAAGTCGAACGTGATCTTATGAAAGTAATACCAACATCCTATCCAGATTATGCGCATCGCTGGATTATTCTGTACGGACGGTATGTGTGCAAAGCAGTGAGGCCTTTGTGCGATGAGAGTGCATGCTGCGAGATATATGCCCAAACAATGATCTCGCAAGTAAAGATCGCAAAAATCATGAACTATAGGTTCGTGCTACACACTTATTCATTGGAATATGCTCAAGGATATGTTAGTTACAGAAGTGTTTTGCAATATAGGGTCAGGGTGTAGACATGTTGGTATTATTGTTAGCTTTAGTATTGAATGTGGCGCAGTGTGCGGAAACGATTAAAAAAGAGCTCTTTATAGGATGTGAGAGCCTACCAGTTTTAGCGGTGGTGCCTGTTTCAGATTTAGATGAATTATGGAAAACAAGCGATCGCAAGTGCTACGGCGCTCAGGAAAAATGGAGCAGCATGAGGGATTTTTTGATTAACCGCTTAAAGAAAAAATTTCAAGATCAAGCAGAGGTAAACAGGAATATATTGTTGAGTCATTTTTTTTATGCCATGATCCTAGATAAAAGGTATGAATTCTCACCTTCTGAGCCTTACGAAGGTCCGTGGAAAGTGTCGAATCTCCCTCACGATCTTGCTGTATATAAGTTTGCCACTTTCTCTGATGGCCGTAGCAGCACAGATCTTTTTCAGAAGGAGGCGCTCCCTAACTTTTATGATCCGGACCTACGCAAGCGTATTGAATGCTCTGACCTTGATCTTCTACACTTATTCTCATGGAATGTTATGAAACAGTTGAGTTTTGTGTCTCAACGTCCAAACAAGCAAGAATATTTATTTGCAATGCGCCAATCTGTGAAGTTGATATATGTGGATTCTTCCATTGAGAGTTTTGATATGCGGGTCGAGAGCGTGATAAAGCAAATGATTGTGACTCCACTGCAGGATCTGTCGCCATCTTTCCCATCGGTTCAAGAGATACAAGAAGGATTAAAGCGCCTTCAATATCCTTGGATGCGTGAGAAACTAGTTTGTGCGTATTTATTGTCTTTATTTTTTTTCAATTATAATCGTGAGCGAGATTTAAACCTTGATTCTCATTGGGAGTTTTGGATCACGATATGTGGATCCACATGGCAGGACAAAATTGCAAATTGTGCGCACCACCCCCATTTGTTGAAAACGGGATTTGCTCATAAGTCTGTTCATCAATATGAGCATAAGGATTTGGATAAAATTTTGCACATCGCTTCGGAGAATCTTGGTGATGTGTCGCATGATGGTGAGCCTATCTTAGATCTTATACTAAAGCATCGTTATGGATTCCCAATTTTGCAAGCTATACATCCTCAGTTTGTATGGACACTAACTGTAATGCCTAATATTACTGATATCACTTAGAACGCCCCAAAGCAGTATTAAATGATTTGGTGATTAAAAGAGGTGAATCCCTTTTTGTTTTTTCATAGCAGTACAGTATATTTTCTTTTACAGCTTCCGGATGCTCAAATCTCTTACGTTTTTGGAGAGCGTTGGTTTTAAAACAGTCAGCGTTGTTTTAAATATTTGCTATTTCTGTTGACATGCAAGTGTTCCGTGGTTCGTGTTGATTAGGTTTTTGAGGAAGGAAACATACCGCTAAAAGTTGAGCACGCTCTCACTTATCAAAGTAGAGCATTCACTGGTTATTGAAAAAAAGTATGTTAAGGTGGCTTTGTATGCAATAACAGAGGTGAGAAATGTTAGTATTATTAGCTTTAGTGTTTAATGCTATGCAGTGTGGAGAAAGGACGCCAGCAGATACCATAGAAAGAGAACAATGGTCTGTGATTCTAAAAGCTTTAAATCCGGTATCTATTGAGGAGATGGATCAATTATGGGGACTCCATAAGCGCACCAGTGAAAATGCTCAGGAACAGTACGAAATTATGCAAGGTGTTTTAAAACACGCAGAGGCGCATGCTTGCTCTCAAGAAGAGGTGAACAGGTATATATTGCTTAGTTGGATGTTGCATGTCATGATCCTAGATAAAAATTGTACTTTCGAACCTCGCGCTTCTTGTAGCACTACTGGCGCTACTACTGTATGGTATAATTTGACCTGCGCTGAAATCTCTGTTGATAGTTTTCTGAATTTTGCTCTCCCCAACTCTGATGACCAATACCTAGTATCATTGAATAATATGAGTCAAGTACACCTTGTGTCTGAAAAACCAACAGTGCAAGATCGTTTGTTTTACTTGCTTCAATCTGTAAAATTGATGTATGTGGATCGTTCTATTAAGAGTCTGGATCTTCTGATGCAGAGTCTGGATCATCAAACAGTTGTGACGCCACTGCAGAGGGTGCCATCTTGCCTATGGAAGCGAATAATTCCAGAAACATTAAAACAATTTGAAGGTACTGAAGAGTATAGATACCTATCTTGCGGGTATTTCATATCTTTATTTTTGGCACACTACGATCCTCATGATAAAACACTACAATGTCAATCTTTGAGGACATTTTGGAACAATCTCTCTCATTGTGAAAACCCTCGTCTGATAAATAAGCGCAAACAGCATCCTACTTTGTTGGACGATCAAGTTGACAATGATCAACAGAAGCAAGAGGATTTTGAGAGAGTTTTATACCTCTCTGGATTGCCTCATCAAAAATTAGAATATGCATTTGATCTTTTGGGCACCATGCACCCTAAGGTGTTTGTAATCTGCGATTGTACCAGGTGTAGTGAGAAGGGGAGGCTTGTTTCTCTTTCCTCTTGTTATGAGATAATTCCTATGAATGATTCAAAAATTAATGTCTAAGCAAATCACTCATGCATGGCAATATGTTATGGATATGTTAGTGAAGGATGCATGTTGTAATACAAGAGTGTAGCAATATTAGTATTATTGTGAGCTGTAGTGTTTAATGCTGCGAAGTGTGACTAAGATGGTGAGTCACCTACAAACGCGCTCTTTAAGATGAGAGAGTCTACCAGATTTGGTGGAGGTACCTTTTTCAAAGGTATATGAATTATAGAAATCCCATGATCTCATTGAACCAGAGCGTCAGGTAAAATAGGAAATCATAGTTTCTTTACAGAAAGACTCCCGACACTATGGCAGTGCTTATGTTTGTGGAAGGCGCTGATCGTCAAGGAGCTAGTGTTGTTTCATATTGCTTTTGGAAGGTTGTTGATATGCCAGTTTGGCAATCTTGTTGTCTCTGAGAGCATTCAGATACACTGTTAAGTTTTCTGAAGATACCCACACGCAGATAGTGCATATTATTGGCTGGTATGTGATTGAGACCTTTATGCGAGTGCATACTGCGAGGTATATGCCCAAAAATGATGTGACATAAGCGGGAGCAAAGAGCATTACTCACAGGATTGAAAAATAGTGCGCAATAAAATGCACTGATGACAGTATGCTTAAGATATATGTGATACAAATGTGTAGGGAAAAGAGTGAAAAATGTTAGTATTGTTGTTAGCTTTAGTATGTAATGCCATACAGTGTGCAAACAAGAGGGCGCCACAGTCTGTAGAGGTAAAAAAACACGATTTTTCACAATTAGAGACCGTTTCTATTGAAGATTTAGATAAATTATGGGAGCGCTATAAGCGTGGCAATAAAAAGGCTCAAAAAAAATATGAAAGCATGAGAAATTTGTTAAGCAACCGTTTAGCGAAGAAATTTAAAGATCAAGCAGAGATAAACAGGACTGTATTGTTGAGTTGGATATTGTATGCCATGATTCAAGATACAAGTTGTAAATTTATAGATAAAGATACTCCAGAAAGTAGGGCGAAAGTCTTGTCTCAACCGCACGATTTTGCAGCATATGATTTTTACGAGACATCTGATGGCAGTAGCGCCACTAACCTTTTTATGGAGACCACCAACCTTATGGATATCGAGGGTATTCACACTGACTACCTCTTCCTATTCTCTTTGCCGCATATGCAAAAAGTGCATATTGTGTTTAAAAAACCAAGAGTGATGGATCGTGTGTTTATGTTTTGTGAAAATCGAAAGACGTTGCTGTACGTAGATCGCTCTATTACGGATTTTAGGGAGCTATCAAAGAGCCTGGTCGCTCAAATGATTATATCTCCACTGAGAGATCCGCATTCATCTTTCCCGTCGGTTTCAAAGATGAAAGACGAATTAGCGCGCTTGCAGGATGCTGCAAATGATGAAAGTATGAAAGACGCATTAGCGCGCTTGAAGGATGCGAAAAATGCTGTAGAGAGGATAGAAACGCTCAATAGCGGGCATAAGAGTGAAATGGCTGCAAAGAGAAAAGAAAGAGTAAATCGCTTGACGAATGAAATTGCTGAAAAGAAGTCAGACGCATTAAAGAGCTTGCAGAGTTGTCACGATTGTGACGTACTATCTTGCGGGTATTTTTTGTCTTTATTTCTTCCATACTACGCTCCTGATGTGCGACTACATGCTAGGATTTTGCAGTATTTTTGGAGCGATATAGAGAGTGTCCAATGGATTGATCAATCTGCATTGTGTGGGCAACATCCCCATTTGCATCAGCAATTAGTTCATACTTTGTATCATGAACAAGAGTATAAGGATTTGAAGAGAATTTTACTAATGTCTGGAGGGAAGAGAGATGCATTCTTGGTTTTGAGAAGAACTCACCCTGCGCATTTTCTTTGGTAATGCAAAGACTCAATATCGTTGGTACATAATATAGTGAGAAGCAGAGGCGGTTTGCCCATTTTCTCCTTTTTTACTGTTCAGTGCGGCTTGCAGAACGCGCAAGTATAGTTTTGCAAGCTGCGCTAAAACTTGGCAACAATATTGCAGCTCTGAGCGCACAAACACCATGCACTATCAGTGATTAAAAAATTTAGTTTAAGAAAAAAAAGACTCACTCATATGATGGGAATATTCTAAAATATATGCTAATAAAAAGAGATGTTGCAATAGAAGAGGTGATCAATGTTATTGTTCTTGTTAGTTTTAGTTTTTAACGCTGCACAATGTGGAGAAAGGAGAGAACAAGAGTTGTTGTCAGAAAAAGGACGCGCACCTACACTCTTTTCAAAGCAGGTAGCTGTTGTAGATCCAGATGCGTTGAAGGAAACAGAAGCGGGACTCGCGTCTCTAAAAATTTGTGATGCGGCTACACGCTTTTTTGAGGTGTCACCCACTCCAGATGGGGAGGCATTGAAAGCAGAAAAATGGTGCGCACATCTAAAATTTACGAAGGTAGTAGCTGTTGCAGAGCTAAAAACATTATGGGAAAAACATCCAAGATCCCACCTAGCTCAGAACCAATGGCAAACCATGCTAGATTGTTTCGAAGCTCGTTTAGAGCAGTGCTGTGCAGATCGAGTAGAAGTCAACAGGAATATATTGTTGAGTCATCTTTTGCGTGTCATGATCCAAGACAAACAGTATAATTTTATCCCTCCTGATGAGGAAAGATCGCAGCCAGTATCGATTCAACCGCACGATCTTACTATATACACGTTTTTCAAAAATTCTGATGGAAGTGGCGTCACGGATCTTTTTCAGGAGGATGTGCCTCATGACATTGCCGCTTGGAACACGAAACGGTTGAAGTACCGTGCTACCTTGGACCTTGTTTACCTATTCTCATTGGATCATATGAAGCGAGTGATCTTTGTGGATGCAAGACCGACAAAGCAAGATCGTGTATTTGCTGCGCGTAAGTCTGAGATTTTCATGCATGTGGATACTTCTATCAAGAGCTATGAGGCGCTGGTCAATAGCCTGGTAGCGCAAATGATTGTTTCGCCACTGAAGGAGTTGCTTCCATCTTTTCCATCGCTTGAAGAGATACAGGTCGCATTGGAGGGTGTTAAGGATGATGATCGTGAGTACCTATTGTGCGCGTATTTATTGGCTTTCTTGCGTCCACACTACTACAACCCACACGGCTATAACCCTGATGAGACACATTTACAGCTTGAACATTGTTGGGAGTTTTGGAGCTGTGCGTGCAAATGGGGCGCCGAAGTTGCATTGTGTGATAAACATCCCCAGCTCTGCTTTCAAGATGGATATGCCCATCACGATCTTCACCAATATGAGACCAAGGATATGGAGAAAATTTTGAAAATGGCTCTAGAAAATATTTCGCAAGATATGTACTCGGGAGATGTTATTATACAACATCGGTATGGATTTCCGATTTTGAAAGCTGCCCATGCTTTGAATTTTTTATGGATGAAAGCAAAATTCACTCCTTTGAGTTTTAATATGGATGAAGGCCAAGAAGTTTAATATGGATGAAGGCAAAAGTCACGCCTTTGAAATTTAGATAGGTTCCAGAGCTCTTACGTCTTTGCTAAGCGTTGGTCGCAACATAGCCAACGTTGTTTTCAATATTGCGTTTGGTTTGCAATTCCTGTTGATACGCATGCTTCTCGTTGCTTAAGGTTTTTTATAGGAAACGTACTGTTAAAGGTGGGACGTGATCTGATGAAAGAGGATTCAATCTCTGATTAAGATTAACACTAGCTTATTCTGCATGGGCGGTTGTGTGTAGAAGTGTGATCTTTGTGAAGGCATACTGCGAGATATATGCTCAAAAAACGCTGTGAGATTGAGAGAGTACACAGACCAGTCGCTATGGTATTGAATTATAAATGTTGTCGCATACAACGGGGTGTGTGCGGGTGACCAATACTGAAGTGTCTACTCACTCGTACGCTCTTGTTGTATACCAGTTTTCTAGCACCCTTAAAGTAGCGCCACTAATATTTTTGTGCCAATGCCACTGGCGCTGACCTTCTCAAGCATGTGGTGTTGCATTTGAATATACTGGGAAGGAATAAAAATAATATTATTGATTCCTTGGCGGTAAATTTTTTTATTCTCGTATCTATGGGGCATCATTGCAAAATGCCCTCAAATAAAACTACTAATTTATATGTTTGGGATGTTGTTTTGCAAGAATATATGTTAATATTTTCAGTATTGAGAGGTTTAAATGTTATTGTTATTGTTATCTTTTGTGTTTAGCGCAGCGCAGTTTTTGGAAGGAGGCCTTCCAGCAATGCCCGAAGTGCCAGAAAAATGGGAACGGTGCAAAGATGCAATACCAGTGTTACCTGGCACAATATATAGCCAATGGGTCAAACATAGAAAATCATATTCCGAGTGTGCTTGGCAAAAATTCAAAAGCATGTTTGATTTTGTAGACAGCCGCTTAAGGCAACAAAAATTTCCATGTACAGTAACTGTAAAGCAGGTAGCAAAACGTGACGATAAAGACACTGTAAAAACAAAAATAGAAGAATTACCTCCAGATCCAGTAGAAGTCAATAGGAATATACTGTTTACTAAACTGTTTTGTGCCATGGTCCAAGATGAAAACTGTATTTTACAGGACAAAGAGGAGTTTGGTTCTAACGATATTACCGCTTACAAGTTTTTTATCGACGCTGATAGAAATGGCGGCACGAATCTTTTTTTAGATACTAGCATTCCTAAATCTTTTCTTGAGATCCTATTTTCAAGGAATCATCTAGATGGCTTATGTGTTGTGTCTGAGGCACTGACAGCGCGAGATCGTATGCTCACGTTGTATCAATATAATCAGAGATTGATGCGAGTGAATGATGATATTAAAGGTTTTGATCGTCTGGCATATTCCCTGTTTGCTCAAATAGTTATTTCTCCACCGAAGTATCTATCGCCAAGTTTCCTACCGGTTGAACATATACAAGAAATCGAGACTTTTTGTGATGATTCTTATGAGAGCAAGGTACGAGTTGGCGCATATTTATTGTGTTTATCTCTTCCGTATTACGCTCCTGATCTGTCATGTTTAGAGCCTCGCTCTTTTTGGGAAAGCGGAGATCAACATGAGCAGCCAGATATGCTGAAGTCTTGTGAGAGACATATGGACTTTGCGGGATGTAAATCAGACCTGATGCACCAGACCCTTCATCGCTATGAGCGCGGTGACTTGGGGGTAATTTACGGAATGTCTGGGTTGAATGAGGCAGAGTTCAAAGAGGCATGCTCATTTTTGCAATCTATGATGGCTCAGAAACTTGATAGCATTGTGTACAGAGTATTCCTCCGGGTTTACAATCTATGATTATTCAGAAACTTGATAGCATTTTGTACAGATTCAGATATAAACAGGTTGCTGACACTTTGAAGAGCTTATATTTTTAGGGCGCTGTTCGTAAGCAGCCAACGTTGTTTTAAATGTTGCGTTTGGAAAATTTTCCACTCCTATTGATACGCATGATTATCGCTGCTGAGAGGGGCATGACGCACGGTTAAAGGTTGCAAGTGATGGTTAGCAGATTGTCTCTGTGATATAATGCAAAAAACATGTGACATTGAGGGTGCGCGTGAAAAACTTTTTAAGGTAATAAACTATATGTTGTGTGATTTATGAATATGAAGAAGATTGGTAGTTTAGAGATGTTATTGTTATTTTTACTGTTTAATGTTGTGCAGTGTGCAGAGAGAAAGAACCCTCTGGAGTTAGAAACGTTTTCTGCCAAACGTCTTTGTAAACCAGAAAGGTTTGTGGAAGGGCTGCTACCAGATAGCGGAAGAGTACAAGTAAAAGATGTAGAAGGTTTGTCTGAAAAGCTGAGATTGTTATGTGAAATGAGGCGGGCGCAATACGTCGCACTAGGAAAAAAAATAAAAGATGGAAAATATGTAGGCGGCCTTCCTGAACAGGTGGTGGCGTTAGATAAAATGCATTGCGCGCAACATGAAGCCAAAAAACGCGCAGATGACATATCGGAGTCTTTGGCAGAGGGCCCAACCTCTGATATGTGAGTATTGCTAGCTTGCTCTGCATGGACGGTATGTGTACAAAGAAGTGCAGCTTTTGTGCACAAGCATACTGTGAGATATGATGAAAGAAACGATACTACATTGAGAGAGTGCGGCAAATATCTTGGTTGAATCTTTGTCAATGCCAATATGCATTTTCGCTTATGCGCGCTAAGCATTCTACAATTTTTATATAAGGATTATAGAGTGTGAGGTGGAAAAAGTTTCTCTAAGAAAAAAAGATCGGGATTGTTCGCTTCCCAGCTTCCATGTAATCAGTAAAGTGCTTCCCAAAATATGATGTCCATAGTAAGATATAGGTCTACTCTCGGAATCTGAAGGGCGTATGTCTTTGCTGTGCATTGGTTGTAAGCAGCCAATGTTTTTAAATATTGCATTTTGAAGTTTTGTGATTTTTGTTGACACACCTATTGATCGTCTTTCTTGTGGATTGTTTTTTTGTCAACAAATACACCATTATTAAAAATAAAAATCGATCCTATTTAAAGTGATGTTTAATCTGTCAAAACTATGCACACCACTGGGATGATTTGTGCGTATCGCATACTGCGATATATGATAAAAGTGATATGGATCTTAGAGGTAACAAAGATCATTGATCTATAGTTTTAGTTTCTAATAAAAACATTCATTCACATGATTAAAGGTGTGTGATAAAGATAAAAATGTTAAAATGTCCGAGCAAATCAATGAAGAGGTTGAGAATGTTAGTATTATTTTTATTTGTATTTAATGTAGCTCAATGTGCAGAAAAGATTGGGCAAGAAGAAATGCGTGGCTTGCGCACTAATGTAGCTCAGTGTGTAGTAAAGCCTGCACTAAAAGAAGTGACTGAAGGTGTGGGGTTGGATCTATTGGAGCCATATTCGGCTAAGGAGTTGCACGAAATATGGAAGGAGTGCAGGGGTGAGCGCAGCGCAACCGCTAATAAAAAATTGAAAACAATGTTGTATTGTTTGAATGCTCGCAAAAAATGCACATCCCGAGTAGAGAAGAGCCAGACTGCATTGTTGAGTGCGATGTTGTATTGCATGATTCTGGACCGAAGATATTTATTTGTGCAAGACTCGGAAAGGCCAGATACTCTGCGCTTTGATCTTTCAAAGTACGAGTATCGCTCTGATGGTGGCTCTAGTCTTTTTGAAGGAGGGGTAGAATCAAGCGATCCAGCGCAAGTCCTTTTTTCATATGAAAATATGCAAAATAAGATTCTTGTTACTGAAAAGCCTTCAGGCCAACAGTGTGAACTAGTGTTCCAGAAATATCAAAAGAGATTGATATATGTGAACCTTTGTTTGGAGGATCTGGCCTCTCTGGGGGATAGCCTGGTACGTCCAAACTATCTCAAGTGTTGAGCAGATAGCAAGGGCATTGCAGATAGTTTTTCCGAATAAGGGCTATCTGAACCCCGAGTCTGCAGCTTTAGGGTATTTATTGGCTTTGTCTTTTCCACACCACTTTGCTGGATTTATTTGGGATTTAAGAGGGGTTGGTGATCATGGTGATGTCCAAGACTAGTAAAACATTGCTGGCAGATAATTCGGTGATGAAGAAGGGGCGGATTTCGCCTCTTCTTTTTTAATAAAATTGTAAAAAAATATAAATTGAAATTTTAGTTTCTACAAAAAATATTAATTCACATAATTAAAGGCGTGTGATAAAAATAAAAATGTTAGAATGTCCATCATAAAAGGATATGGAAAATGTTAGCATTATATTTATTTATTATTTTGAATGTAGCTCAGTGTGCAGAATATTCTGTGCAAGAAGAAATTTTTAAAGACAAGAGAGTGGTGCGATTAACGCAATATTTGGTTCGGGATTTGAGCCATTTATGGAATGATCAGAAGGGTGAGTGCTCCAGCGAGGCTCACAGCAAATTTGCATTAATGTTGTGGTGTTTATGCTCCCGCCGAAACAGTCCATCCTTTACATCCCTACAAGAGAGGAACAAGACTTCCTTGTTGGGTGCGATGTTGCATTGCATGGCCAGAGACAGAAGATATTCATCTCTGCAAGACTCAGAAGATACTCTGCGCTTCGATCTTTCAAAGTACAATTACAGCCATGATGGTAGCTCTCGTCTTTTTGAGGGAACTGTAAAATCAAGCGATCCAGAGCAGGTTCTTTTTTCATCTGACCATATGAAAAATGCGATTCTTGTTTCTGAACACCCTTCAAGCGAAACGTGTGCAGAAGTGCGCGATAAATATAAAAAGAGATTGCTATATGTGGATTGTTCTTTGGAGGATTTGGACGCTCTGGGGAGAAGCCTGATGGATCAAATTGTTGATTGATCCACGGACGCCACACCATACTGACCCAAGTGTTGAGAAGATAGAGCATAGGATATGCTTGAGCCGAATTGAGCCGTGCGCAGCAAGAAAGAATATAGGCTATGGATAAAAATTGAGCCATGGCTGAGCTATTTTGTCCTGATCATTAGAGGATCGTGGTGATACTCAAGACTAGAAAAGACAGTTGTGGATAATTTGGTGAAGAAGGGGCGGGTTGCGCCTCTTCTTTTTTTAATAAAATGGTCAAAATATATGAATTAAAAATTTAGTTTCTCAAAACAATATTAATTCACATGATTAAAGGTGTGTGGTAAATATAAATGTTAAAATTTCCAAGTTAACTCAATAGAGAGGTGCCAAATGTTAGTATTGTTTTTATTTGTTATCTTTAATGTATCTCAGTGTGCAGAAAAGATTGTGCGAGCAGACTGGGTGCCCACCATTTCGCGATTACGGCCAGTGACACTTGCCGAGCTGGATGCGCGATGGTGTGGGCGAGAAAAATACAGAAATTACAGGTCTCAATTCAATGCAAAAGATTATGAAAATTTTCACACTATGCGGGATTGGTTAGCCTATCGCCAGAGCTCCGCAATGTCTGAAGTGGATAATAAACGGAATATATTGTTTAGTTGGATTTTGTGCGCCATGCTCATAGATAATCGCTATATATCAGTGGATCAACAAGAGGCAAACAAAGCAAATCAGGTCATTCTGCCCTTCGATCTTTCAGCATACCAGTATTACCTTGAGGGTGACTCTAAAGGTTATTCCAGTCTTTTCGAGGCAGATTTAGACACAAGATATCCAGAGCGTGCCCTTTTTTCAGAGAGTCATCTCAAAAATGTGTTTCTTGCGTCTGAAAGGCCCTCCATGGAATGTCGTGCACTTACGTTAGCTGCACTCAATAAGAGCATCCTATATATAGATCCTTTGTGGGACGGTGTGCGCTGGGTGGGACCGAGGGTGGAGCATCAAATCCTTGTTGCTCCACGAAAGATACCACATTTCCCATCGTTTGTAGAGATGCAAAAAGCGTTTAATATCTTTAAGGATGCGAGCGATCCGGATCTTGTGCGCTTAGCTACCGGGTGTTTCTTGGTTTTGTCTGTGCCAGACTTTGCTGCTCATTGCATTGCATGTTCGGAGTTAAGGTCAGTAACTTATTCTAATTTTTATACTTTTTGGTTCAAACACTCTACAAGGCCAAAGAAGGGGTCTCATTTGTTGGAGAGGTGTAAAGAAAACCGCGAACTTGGTGTGTCCTCCCAGCATGCGCAGATTCGCCAAGAGGAATATAATGATTTGGATAAGATTTTAGGCATAGCTAAAGAGTATTTGGGTGCTTCTGTGGGCTTGAGATCAGTATTCACTAAATTGGCTGATAATACTATATTATAAAGAATATGATGAAGAAGGGGCGGATTTCGCCTCTTCTTTTTTTTAATAAAATTGTAAAAATATATAAGTTGAAATTTTAGTTTCTAAGGAAAACATTAATTTATATGATTAAAGGTGTGTGATAAGAACATAAAGGTTAAAATGATAAAGTCTAAGTTGGATCAATAGAGAGGTCAAAATGTTAGTATTATTTTTATTTGTTATATTTAATGTCGCTCAGTGTGCAGAAGCGCCTGTGATAGAAGAAGACTGGGTGCCCACTATTTCGCGATTACGGCCATGTGCTCTTTCCGAACTGGATGCACTATGGCGTAATCGAGCAGACTACAGAAAGAGAATGTGTACATTCACTGCACAAGATTCTGAAGATTTTCACACTATGCGGACTTGGTTGGCCAATCGCCAGAGCTCCGCAATGTCTGGATTGGAGCAGAAAAGGACTGTATTGTTTAGTTGGGTTTTGCGAGCCATGCTCATGGATCATCAATATATATCAGTAGAGGAAAAAGCGCGAAACAAAGCAGAGAACCGTTTTATCCCCTTCGATCTTTCAGCATACGAGTATTACCCTGATGGTGGTTCTAGTCTTTTCGAGGCAGATTTAGACCAAAGATATCCAGAGCGCCTCCTTTTTTCAAAGCGTCATCTAGAAAATGTGATTCTTTCGTCTGAAGAACCTTCAATGGAATGTCGTGCACTTACGTTAGCTGCATGCAAGAAGAGCATCCTATATATAGACCCTTTGTGGGAAGGCGTGATCTGGATGAGCAAAGAAGTGATGGATCAAACCCTTGTTGCTCCACGACAGACGCCGCACAAAAATTGCCCATCGCTTAAAGAGATGCAACAAGCGTTGGCGAACTTTAGTGATGTGAACGATCCGGAGCGTGTGGATTTAGCTGCTGGGTATTTCTTGCTTTTGTCTGTGCCATGTTTTTCTGCTCGTTGCGTTGAAAATCCGGAGGGTTCGGCGTTAATGGTAGAACTTTATCATAAGCTTTGGTCCACATACTCTGAAGTGTCAACGACGTGGGAGCAATGTAAAGAGCAAAAACACTCCGAACTTAATTGGAACCAGCATCAACAGGTTCACATAGCCGAATATAATGATATGGATAAGATTGTAGGTATAGTTAAAGGATATGTGGGGAAAAATTTTAGACCGGCTTTCAATCTATTGCGCGCTTCGCATCATCTGAGTATACTATAAATAATATTTATAAAGAATAGGATGAAGAAGGGGCGGATTTCGCCCCTTCTTTATTTAATAAAATTGTAAACATGTCATAAAAATCATGCTTTTTGCGTATATCCTCGCATAGTGTTTAGTATTGCAAATGTATGTGTTTAAAAGAAGAAAGAAGAACGGTGTGACACTGAGAGAGTGCAAAATCCACTCAGCACTGTCAGTCCTTATTAACATTAGTTTGCCACATAGTT
Organism: Alphaproteobacteria bacterium bin98; assembly: GCA_002238905.1. Taxonomy (GTDB): domain Bacteria; phylum Pseudomonadota; class Alphaproteobacteria; order Bin98; family Bin98; genus Bin98. The sequence continues at coordinate 20,914 of MPNG01000011.1, forward strand.
GAGATACGCTGCGGAAGATGTTACATTTTCAAAATAAGAGGTTGGCAATGTTCCTGTTACTGTTATCTTTAGTGTTTAATTCTGTACAGTGTGCTCAATTGTCAGTGCCACGAGCGGTGCTAGAGGGTATAGTGCATGATGTGCTGGCAACAGAAATGTATGCTTTGAAAATAGAAAGAAAGGAAAATCTACAATATTTGCAGGTAGTGTCTGTTAGTGAGTTCGAGGAATTATGGTGTAATTATAAAACCAAAAAGCGTGGTAGCGCAAGTGCTCAGACAAAATACGAAAGCATGAGAGATTTTGCACAAAGATGCTTAAATGAGCTACAATATGCAGAACTTGATCCATCTGAAGCACTTGCCAAGGAAAACAGGATTGTATTGTTTTGTCATGTTTTTCGGACTATGATCCGAGACAAACGGTATGATTTCATGTCTTGGGAAAATGATTCAAAAAAGAGGGCGCAAGCGCTTTCTCTGCCTTACAATCTTGCTTGCTACAACTTTTCCGCCACCTCTGATTATGGTAGTGGCTCTAAAGATTTTTTTCAGCAAGTTCACGCTATGGAATCCGATAGTGTATCCCTATTTTCATTGGATTATATGAAGCGACTGTTTCTTGTGACTAAAAGACCAACAGTGGAAGATCGTGCGCTGGAGTTGCGCGTATGTGATCAGATGTTGATGTATGTGGATTGCGCTATTGATCGTGTTGATAGTCTGATAGAAAGCCTGGAGGAGCAAATGGTTTTGCCACCATGTAGGCTTTCACATTCAGTTGCACCATCACTGGAAGATATGATATTAGCGCTCAATGCATTTGAAACTCCAGATTGCAAGCATTACAAGCTCCTATCTGCCGCGTATTTCTTGCTTTTATCTTTTCCATACGACTCCCCTAATGTGCCCATACAAGAAAAATGGTTTGTTGATTTTTGGAAAGATGTATATGCAAACAAAGAAACTGCGGTTTTGGTCAAACTGGTACAAATGTCTAAGGTGAAACATTCAGAATTGCGCAATGCATTCCATTTTTGCAAAACAATGCATTATGTAGAACGGGATCAACCAACACACCCAATGTTCGCCTTAGGAAATAAGGTGTTTTGTTAGGAGGTGTAGAGAAAAGAGTTGATGTCCTTGCGCTAGTGCATGGAGGAAATATGAGTATATCTCAGATGGAAAATTGTGCAGTGGCTTGTTGTGCACAAACACGCCGGCATCTATATGTGCTCCAGCTGCAAAAACAAACAACCCCTTTTATCCAGGCTTCCTCTTAATCACACGCTGTTATCATTTCTGCAATGTAAGTTGGTCAAGTGCTAAATCTATGATATGTAGTTAATAGTGATAAGGGAGGAATGTTAGTGTTAGTTTTATTTTATCTGGTGAGCGCTTTGAGCAGTGTTTCTGCTGCAAGTATAGGCGCACTGAGGACATTGTGGCAGCAAGCTTTTAAATATGAATATCGGCTTTATTCGCCTGATGTTAAGGGAATAGGTCTTGGTGCCATGGGGGTATTTTTAATTGGTGTGCATCCAAGATCCGTAACAAAAACGCTTTCTGTTGAAGCGGTATATAATGCCGTGTCAGAGGAGTCTGACCCTGAAGGAGCGGCCGTTATTTCCACATTTTATGGAGGCGAAGATATCAGCAATGCCAAACAGTTATTTAACGCAGATCGTCTAAGAGATGTAAAATTTGTTTTTCATGAGCCTACTGTGAAAGCTCGTATTCTTGCATGGTCTGCAGAGAGTAAGCACTTGATATATGTGGGCTTTCAAAAGTATAATGCTCAAAATTTGCAAAAGAGTGTGTGGAATCAAATGATACTCTACAGACTGAGGAAGGCGGGTCCTCTTTTTTCGGATTCCGATGCATTGATCAAACGCCTTGCCAGTTTCAGAGAAGACCCTGAAAGAGAAAGGCTTTTGCATGGAGCTTACCTGCTTTACGCGCTTTTGCCCAGAGATGTTGCTAATTTCGGTTTTGAGAGAGTACATAGCCTGGAGGACGCATCTGATTTTTGGATGAAAGTGGATATGAACGATAGTGATTTTCATAAAGTTTTACAAATGTCAAACATTAAACGTAATGAAATTAGGGAGGCATTTATGCTTTTGCAGAATGCACAATCTTCTAGTCGTCATCGAAGCGCCATGCTACAATCTCATAACAAACAATCCTTAGATCGTGCCTAGATATGATCATCAGCAATCCAAGATAGTTGCAATACGACCTACAGTGCGTGAAGACGTAGGTTGCCAAAATCGAATATAGAGAAAGGGGAGGTTTATTATGTTAGTTTTTTTCTATTTTTTCAGTATGATGTCTGTGATGCTGAGTGCTTCTGCATCAATGCACATTGCAGACCTTAAGGCACTGTGGAGGTCGGAGTACCAAAAGAACGCTGAATATTATGCGCACAAAAATACAAACCTTGTGATAAAGCAATTTTTGCGGTCAGATAATCAGGAATCGTTAGATAGGAGCAAATTTCCTCCAGAGATGATTAAGAGGGCTCAGGATTTGTTTGAGACGACACATGTAGACGGTGTGATCTTTACTAATGATGAACCCAGTTTGGAAGATCGTGTGCTGCGCTTTAGCATGAATAAAAAGAGAATGATATATGTCAACTCTCAAGAGCGAGATGCGATAAAGCTTGAACGAGATGTGTTTGCTCAAGTGATAGATGCTCCTGCAAAAAACCCTGATTTTCCCGCTTTTCCCCGGATAAATAAGGACTTTGGATTTTTTCCACAAGGTACGAGAGATCATACGCTTTTAAGAGCTGCTTATTTTCTTTACGCTTTTGTTCCTGTCAATGCTTATCTTCCTAATATGCATGTTGATACAGTGGCTCGTTTTTGGATTGACTTCGCTTCTGATAAATATCCCAATGTTATGAAAATTTTCAAAATGTCAGGAATTAGAACGAGTGAGATTCAAGGCGCATTTGAAGCTTTGAAGCGTGTGTTTGATGCGCATCCGCCGGAGGGTACTTATACTGTGCACAGCAGTAGAGAAAAAGCTTATGGAGTCTCGCCTGAAGGCGAAGACATGGAGGCGATGAGAGGAAGAAGAAATGCTCTGAACCCTTTGCGCGTCTCGCGCCCCTCGCATGGAGCCTCGCCTGAAGGCGAAGACATGGAGGCGATGAGAGGAAGAAGAAATGCTCTGAACCCTTCGCGCGTCTCGCGCCCCTCGCATTGAATCCTTAGGGTTGCTGCAACTTAGGTGGAAATAATTAATCAGAGACTGCTGTTCTATGGTGTTATTTTTATTGCAATGTCGCCTATAGAGCGAAATATGTATAGTTTCAAAGTTGCCCTATAATAATAGTATTGTGAAGAAGATGAGGATCATGTTGTTTTTTCTATTTATACGAATATGATGTCTGCTTAAGGTCGCGAAAATACTGCTCTGGGATTGTATGGATTTGTCATGATGGATAGTGAATATAGGCAAATTATGGTAATATCGTTCTAGGCGGTCGTGGCGGAATGGTAGACGCGCAGCGTTGAGGGCGCTGTGATGGCAACATCATGGAAGTTCGAGTCTTCTCGACCGCACGTTATCCAAATTTACTGCTCAGAAGATAGAAAATCAAAATACTGATTTTTCAGCAATCTCCCTCGATCACCCCCTTAACGATGAAGGGTGTAGTGAATGCATTCATACACGACAGTATTCTTCGATTGGAGTCCACGTATATCAATTTTTTTAATATGCTTCACGTCAAAATACGCTTTTGCGTCTAAGTTTTTGAGGATAAAATTCTTGTGTCTTTAAGTCCTCTTTACTCTTGATTGACCACCTGTTGTGGCGCTTGGATATCAGGGTTTGCGCAAAACGAATGTTTGTGCTCTCATGAATTATAGGGAGGGAGAGTGTATGTTAGTTTTTTTCTATTTATTGAGTATAGCATCTGGGATGATTGGTGCGTCCGCATCAATGCAAGTACAAGATCTTAAGGCATTTTGGAGAGATCAGTATCAACAGAAACAGGAAGAGTATGGGTTATCAAAGAAGGGTTTGGCGAATTTTTTAGGTGTACATACTCCCTTAGATCGAAGGAGAGGCGTGGCAAAAAAAGCCTCTGATAATCCAAATGTTGCTAAAAGAGCGAATATGTTGTTTGATCAGAGTCATATGGATAGCGTAATTTTTGTTGAAGGTAAGCCTAGCGTGCTGACTCGTGTGCTTACGTGGGGTATGGATAAAACCAAAATTATATATTTAGATCCAAAAGAGCAAGATGCTGTGAAGCTTGAACAAGCTGTATGGGATCAAGTGCTACCTTTTGATTTTGCGAAAAACCCTAACTTTCCGGATCATACAACGATAAATAGGCACTTTGGAATTTTTAAAGATTCTGCTGAATTGACTAGGCTGCTGCAAGGAGCTTACCTTCTTTACGCTTTTGTGCCTCAGTCTGCCGGAATTATGAGTGTAGAAAAAGTGCAAGAGTTTTGGTCTAACCCTAATTTAGAGGATTCTTATTTGAATAAAGTGATCAAAATGTCAGGACTTCAGAAGCATGAAATCCGAGAAGCGTTTGAAAATTTAAAGACTGTCATGCATCGTCATCCAGTGCCGCTCAAGAGTCAGGTGACTAAGCGCGGCAGCGGCGGAAGTAGCAGAAATTCAGGGGCTGCTGGGGATATGAGATCCGATTCTTTAGAGCGTCAACGCGACATAGATAGGATTAAGAAAAAATACTGGACATAAAGCATGCGTTGGTTCCATGCTGTTTTTTTGTAGAAATGTAGAATATAGCAATAAGAAGAGGTGGATTTTCCGCTTCTTCTTTTTTATTTGAAATGTGGTCTATAGAAAATGAGATATGTGTAGGTTGCACAAATTCGCCTAGAATACAAAAAATAGTGCTCTAGCCTTGTGCAAATTTGCATTGATAAGATAGGTGAATACAGGCAAATTATGGTACTAGGTGGTCATGGCGAAAGAGTAGACGCGTATTGGCGTGGTATAAACATAACCAGAGATTGATATATGTGGATCTGACAAAGACGAATGCTGTGCAGCTTGAGAAAGAGGTCTGGGATCAAGTGAATAAAGACGCCCAATTTGTACAAACCACTCAGGTGAGGGATTTAGAAATGTTAAAGAATCTCTTGGCGCTACAGAAGATCGAGGGTAGTCCTAGGGAGGCAAAAGAAGACCGAAGGCTTTTGAGAGGTGCTTGCCTTTTGTACAGTTTTATACCAAAACGTTCCGGTATAAAGGGTGATGTGGGTATGGCGGAAGCTGTGAATTATTGGGAAGAATGCATTGCTCAAAAACATTTGGATCAGTTGCATCATTGGGAAGACTTCAGTTATCGAAAAGATGTTGATAAAATGCTCGAAATGGCAGAAATTAAAAAGAGTGAAGTAATTATCGCGTTTGAGGTTTTAGGGAGAGCTCTACATAGCGTAAACAGAGCCAGAAAAAAAATGGCAAGTCCTAGGAGCGGAAGGTAGAGGCATAGTTCTGCGGGAGACTTGATGGCAACATCATGCAAGTTCGCGTTTTATTGAACACACATTATCCAAATTTACTGCTTACAAGATAGTAAAAATATTGATTTTGAAGCAATCTCTGGCGATATTGCGCGCCCCCCCTGAATGATGAAGGGGGGTAGTGCACGCATTGTACACGCCCGTACTCTTCGCTGAAAATGCGAGTCGTGCTCGACCTCACGTGATTCGCATTTATTGCTCACAAAAGAGCCAGTGTGTGTTTAGTACATAATCGTGCTACAATTCCTTGGGGCGTTTGGTATGTCAGAGCATGAACTGATTCAAAAATTAAGCGTATCTAAAGAGCGCTTTGATAATGCGCTTGAGATAGGTGATAAAACTACTCTTGCATCTGTAATGAGCTCTCTACCTGTAGAGGACCTCGCTCTATTGCTGACGACGCTATCTGATAACGACTTGCGTGAATTTGCTAGCTTAACAAAAACTTTTTTTGATCTAGAGGTTGTGCTTGAACTGGGTGTGCGCCAGAAAAAACTTTTAATTGAAGCGCTAGACATTGCTAATCGTTTAGACGAAATCAAGAATTGGGATACTGATGATCTCATGAGTTTGTTGGACTTCATGTCTTGGGAAGAAAAGCAGCGCGCCCTTGCGGCGTGTGCGCCTCAAGACCGAGAAATCCTTGCTTTGATGGGATCTTATCCTGAAGGAACGGCTGCGCGTCTTTTAGAACGCTCTATGGTTGTGGTGCCATCTCTGTGGCGCGCAGAGGAAACAGTGCAGCACATCACGAATGCCGAAGGCATCCCTGAAGAGTTTCAAGAAGTGTACGTCGTAAACTTGCGCAACCAGTTGGTTGGCGTTGTGTATGTAGGTACACTTTTGCGTGCTGATCAAAAAATGTTGATGCAAGATTTAGCAAAAGATGTACACCGTATTGCCGCAAGTATGGAGCAAGAAGAAGTGGTGTACGCATTCCGGCATTATAATTTGCTAACAGCGCCGGTTGAGTCTATTGACGGTCAGCTTCTTGGTATCGTTTCCGCTGATGACATCATGAGCATTGCAGATGAAGAAGCCGGTGAAGACATGTTGAAATTGGCAGGTGTAAGCCATACAGATGAAGCTGCGCCAGCGCATGTGCAGACCATGCACCGCGTTATATGGTTGTCGGTGGTGGTTATGAACTCTTTGCTGAGCGCTTTGGTGATTGAGCATTTTCAAACAACAATTGAGCACAAAGGAGTATTGGCTGCTCTCATGACCCTTGTTTCTGCTGTTGGCGGCGCTGCGGGAACGCAGGTTCTAGCGGTTTCAATACGTGGTTTGTCGCTTCGTGTATTTCAAGCTAAAGGTGTGGGTTCTATTTTTGCGCGCGAAATGGGCATTAATCTGATGGGCTCTCTTATGGTCGGAGCGATTTTAGCTGCTGTGACGTATTTCTGGCTAGGTGAGGTGATTTTATCCACTATTGTCTTTTTGAGTTTGCTTTTTAGTATGAGCTTTGCCGCTGTGTGTGGTGTTTATTTGCCTTGGGCTATTCATCGATTGGGTTTTGATCCTACTATTAGTGCGGCCCCTTTGGTGGGAGCGGTGTGTGATGTGTTAGGGTTTTCTGTATTTTTGTGGCTGGCCAGTATGGCAATGGGAGTGAGTGGATAATGTATATTTCTTGTGGTGTGCGCACGCCTTTTTCTTTGCATAAAAAAGAGTTTTCTCTACTCAAAGGTTATAATTTGGGAGCAACCGCTTTGCGAGCGCTGATTTCTATGCTGCCCAATCAAGCGACAGACAACATCCCATCTTTAATATGCTCGGACAACGGAGAGAATGGTATTGTAGAAGATATTATTCAGCGTGTTGGGTTGGAGAATGTTGTGGGCCAGGTGGTTAACTCTGCTGCGGATGGTCTGTTATCCGCTTTTAAAGGGGAGGTGAACACATTTCTTTTGGGTGTGGCTAGTTCATTTCGTGATGTAGGGGAGGTCATTTCCGATGGTGATTACTGTGTGCCCGTAAACCCCTTTAAAGATTCATGTGTGAAAGATATATCAGAGTCTGAAAGAGCTCAAGCCTTGCTGCATGCACGTAAAAAATGTGCAGAAGCTGCGAAAGATGCATTCCTTTATGAAATTGCCCCTATTGCTTTGCATGTTGAAAAAAAAGTATCCCATTATGACCTTGATACTTTGATAACAACGCCGCTACCATCTGCGAGTGATCAAGGTGTGCCCATTCGTTACCGAGCGCCTTTGTGCGATGGTGCAGCTGCTCTTTGCTTAACAACGGAGCCTTTAAAACAAACGTTAGCTCGTATTGTGGGTGGATCGTGTTCTGATGTTGTAGGTCATGAGGCGCTTGTGGTCAGCATTGAGAAGCTGCTCAAGGATCATAGTGTGGCGCTAAAAGATGTGAAAATTTTTGAAATTGATGAAAGAGTGGTATGTGCACCAAAGTGGTGTGCGAACAAGATTGGCATAGCGCCAGAGTATATTAACCGATGGGGAGGCAGTTGCGCTTTGGGTGATGCAGGATCTGCCGAAGAGTTGCGTATGGTGCTCTCAGCTGCGCAGGGTATGCACGCTTTGTCTACACCATATGCTGTTGTGGCGCGAGGAAAAGCCGCTCTTTTACTGGAGAGATATGATGACAAAAAATAGTGTTGCAACCATGAGCTTTGAAGAAGCTATGGACGCTTTGAAAAACATTCTTGAGAAAATGGAAACAGCTCAACTTCCTCTTGAGGAAGCTGTATCTGCTTATGAGTATAGCGTTTTGTTGAAAAAACATTGTGAAGAAAAACTGAAGCAGGCCCAGCTTCGTGTGGAAAAAGTGACTGATAAATCTACCGTGCAAACGGAACCATTTGATGAGCAAGCTAGCGATTTCTAGCGTTGTGTGTGGACGATGTCTGATAGACAATCATTACAGGTATGCGAAGAAGGCGCTGGTCGCCTTGATCGCTTTTTATCCAAACATTTAAATAATTTGCGGTATGGTGCGCTGATGCGCGCTGTGCGCAAAAAGCTCATTCGCGTTAATGGTAAGAGAGCGTATGTTGATACCATGCTGGTGGTGGGCGATACGGTTGAGGTGCGCTTTCTTCCTATGTTAGCAAAAGAGGAAATTGCACTCACCACGAAAGATATTGCATTTATTGAATCCATTTGTATATTTGAAGATAATAAGGTTTGGGTCTGTAATAAACCGTGTGGATTGGCTGTGCAGGATGGAACGTCCATAGAACGCTCCCTTGATGCTTTGTTAAGAGCGTATAGCCATCACAAAGGGTTGTCGCGCATTCGCTTGGTACACAGGATAGATCGTGAGACCTCTGGTGTGATGGTGTGCGCGAAAAATCGTGAAAGTGCGGAATGTTTGCGCAAAGAATTTGCTAGTAGATCTGTGCAAAAAACCTACCATGCTCTGGTGGTTGGGCATGTGAAGCGAGATGGAGTTATAAAGCGCGCTTTGCAATGTGATGGCGGCTTGCAAGACGCTGTAACGCGTTATGAAGTTATCCGATCCAACGAGGCAGCATCACTTTTGAAGATAGTGCCTTTAACTGGAAGAAAAAGGCAAATCAGGCGACACTTAGCGTCTATAGGGCATCCCATTATAGGCGACCAGCTCTTTTTGAAAGGAGAAAAAAAGCTTTGCTTGCATGCTTCTTCGCTATGTTTTAATCTTTGGGGTGGATGTACTTGGACTGCGCCTATGAGTGCGCATCTAGCGCATATGACTAAAAAATATAAAGTCTAATGCATAAGGTTGCATAGGTTCAGTATGAGTTTTGGCGCTTTAGGATTTAATTAAAGGATTTTTGAGCCAGAGAGGTGCTTTTTGCGCTAGTAGCCACTCTTTTGTGAAGCGAGCTTGCTTCCATAGAGAAGAAAGCATTGCAGGGCTTGGTGATTGGTTGGCCAATCTTTGAGCGCTTGTTTTTTTGAGGGTAGGCAATCCATAGGTAAGGCTTGCAATAAATTTTTGGGAATCTGAAAAATGCACTTGCGCATCTTTTGGCCAAACCTCAATGTTGTTGGGGGGTGCTAAAAAAAGCACAGTTGGCGGTTTGTTTGGATGTAGATAAATACGCGCAATCATTGGTAGAGCAATACTTTTGAGGGGGGCGTTTTTGCGTGTTGCAATGGTTGTTTCCTGCCATATATCTAAGGATCCATCCGCGTTGTGCTGGAAAATAAAACCAGCCTTTTGACTGTCCAATGTGCTGAAACCTTCTGACCAAATGCGCGTCTTTCCTTTTTCCACATAAGGGATACATAGGCGCACACTTCCGTTGATGGCTACTAACCAACCAGCAGGGTGGCCTTGTGTAATGTTAGGCACAATATCAAACAAACCAATGCGCGTTGATGCTGTTATAGGTTTAGGATTTTTTTTGTTGGACCGTTTGAAGATTTCGTTTGCGCCTTCAGATATGCTTAGCTGCCAATGCGTATTGGTGGTGTAGGTGAGCGTTGCCACGAGGGCTTTTTTCTCTAGGATAATAGTGGAGCATGAGGTTTTTTCTGCGACTAGCTGATCTTTAGGCGCAGATAGGTCATACCCTACAAACCCTTTCTGAGGAACATGCACAAAACCGTGTGATGGCAAATAAGACGAGTAAAACGGAATCGGTGTGAAGGCTGATAGTTTTCCGCAAACTTCAGAATTGATAGATCCCTTTTTATGGATTTTAACAGGGTGTGAAAATCTCATATTGTTCGGCGCCATAAGGTAAAAAGGATGCTTCAGTGTCCAGTGTATATTTGTGTGACGCCATTGCGACTGTCCGATTAAAAGAGAGCAGAATAAAAAGAGTAAACCTGAGGCTTTATGGTGTGCCATTTATGAATCTAGCAGCACCATCATGCGTGAGCTTGTGCTGGATTGGCTGGAGAAGGTACTGTTTTTTTTCATTTGGACAATAGTGGCTTCGCAAAGATGTTGATTTTGAAAATAAGAACTTAAAATACGCAGATCATCCATAACAGTGGTGCGCAAGGCGGTGTTGGGTATGAGGGCTGTTAGCCATTGTTCGTTTGTGTAGTTATCCCAGAAACCCTCTGGAAGCATTTGAAGCGCTTGAGTTTGCAGTGTGTTGAGGTTATTTACAATCGCGGCCAGTAAGAGTCTGGTAGGAGGCCATGTTTGGGTGGCGTTGAGTGGCCAGAGATTTATGTCATCAGGAAGGGTAATTTTTTCCATAGAAGGAGGAGAGGTTTGAGATCCTGGTGTAATGCGCCAAAGCGTTGGTATGCTGAATACTTGATCATTGTTTTCGCTGCTCATGGTTTCGTTTCCCCAAAAGCAAATCTCTCTATCGTCGTTGGTATGCATCATAGGCATTTGGGTGATGGGCGATGGTGACCACTTATGTTCGCTAGCGCAAAATCCACCTATTGTTTGGCATTTAATCTGATAAACATAGACGCGCAATTTGCTGTCGATGCCTATGTAGGGGATAAACGTTGTAATGTGTGAGTGCGAGATAATGGCCCACCCATAAGGTTTTTCACCACCGAGTGTGTAAAGTGCTATGGGTTCACTTTTGGCAAGAGAAGAGTCCATGGCTTTTTTGCTTCTTGTTACAAGAACCATGCCTTTGGCATCTGTGAGAGAAAATTCATAGTTTTTATGATCAGAATAAGTAAAGGTAGCGGTGAGGGAAAGAGATTTTATTTTTAAACAGGATTGTGCTTTTTTTATTGCTAAGATATCGGTGGTTTTGCTGTGACTGTCAAACGCTACAAAACCATCATGTACGCGAACCCAGGGTTGTCCAAAGTCTTCGGGCTTTAAGGATATGTGGGTGAATTCGGATAGGCTTTTGATGTGAGGTGCGTTAATAGAAGCGCGAGATCGCCTACGTGCTATATGAGAAAAATAAAAGGATGTTGGCTTTACAATGGTAAAAGGTGCTGGAAGCGTTAGGTGTACATTTTTAAAAGTTAATTCACTTTTTGCGCAGATAGCGTCTTTCATAAAAATGCAAAGAGAGCATAGTAATAAAATTATGTACATAAGCTAAAACATTATAGCACCCTTTGTGATTAATTTTTTATGATAATATCTTTTTAGGAGGGTCGAATGGCTTTAGTAAAAGATGTGAATGTCAATGAGCTGGAATTAGCACTGAAAGGTGATAAGCCGGTACTGATTGATTTTTGGGCTACGTGGTGCAGACCATGTACAAACCTGATGCCTATTGTGGAAGATGTAGCTGCAAGGTATGGTGATCAGATATTAGTAGTAAAAATGAATATTGCAGATTATCCGGACATTGCGGGTGCGATGGAAGTGGTGAGTGTGCCAAACTTACAGTGTTTTAAAGATGGAAAAAAACTGGGTGAAAAAGTTGGGTTCATGACACAGCAAGAAATAGAAGAATGGCTTAAGGACTGTGGAGTAATTAAGCTGTGAACGCTTGCGTATCAGCGCTATGGAGTCGTTTCTCTGCGCGCGTAGATGCGCTTTTGATGCCGCTGGGGGCGTGCCATTTTGATGTGCATGCCTTAGTGGCAGAGCTTTCAGGATTTACTGGATCTGCGGGCGCGCTTTTTTTAGGTAAGGATCAAGGTGCCCTTTGGACGGACTCGCGCTATACCACCCAAGCTAAAGAACAGCTCCAAGAAGGTTTTGTTCTTGCAAAATTCTCTCAAGATTTTCCCCTAAACGGCGTTCATACAGTAGGTATGGACTCGCGTAGTGTCTCCTTGGCATCTTGGAAATATTGGGAAAATATTTTAAACAAACAGGGCATGCAGTTAGTGGATGCAGATATTTTTTTGAAAAAGAAAGATGTTGGTGCAAAAAATTGGGTGCCGCACTTACCTCAAGAAACGGAAGGTAAGTTAAAGAAAATAGAGGAGTGGATAGCAAACCGTAAAGATATTTTTGGTTTGTGCATTGCCGATCAAGAAGTTCTTTCCTGGCTGTTTGGTATACGTTGTCCGGGTGATTTTGTGCCAGCCTGCCCCCTGACAGCGCTTTTGATATCTAACGAAGAAAAAATAATTTTTGTGCATAAAAGTAACAAAAAACAAGCCAAAGCACTTTTGAAAGATGTGTGTGTTGAAGATGAAGATTGTTTTCAAGAACATGTGGAGCGATGTTCAAATCAAGGACGATGGTTAATGAGTGCGGAAGAAGTGAAAGCAAGTCAGGCTTTTTGTTTTTCAGAAAAAATCGCTTGTTACGAAACAGCACCCTGGGCTTTATGGAAAGCGATGAAAAGTGCTAGTGAGCTTGAGCATATGCGAGAAGCGCATAAAAAAGAGGGATCTGTGCTGATTCAGTACATTAAGCAATTGCGCCCAAAATGTTGGAGTGAGATTGAGGGTGTAAAAAAAATAGAGGATTTGCGCAAGAAGGTATCGTCCTACTGGGGTGCGAGTTTTTCCACTATATCTGCGTTTGGTGCGCACAGTGCGATTGTACATTACAGCCCTGATTCAAAAAGCCCTTTGATAGAAGAAGGACCTTATTTGCTGGATACAGGTGCCCACTATAATGGTGGAACAACGGATATGACGCGGACCTTTTACATGGGATCGCCAAGCATTGAGTTCAAAAGAGCGTATACCTATATTCTTAAGGCCCACATAGCGCTTGCCGACACAGTGTTTCCTGTGGGAACGCGCGGATCTCAGCTTGATGGGGTAGTCCGTCAGGTGTTATGGCGTGAAGCAATGGACTATGGGCATGGGACGGGACATGGTGTGGGCGCTGGCCTCAACGTGCATGAAGCTCCTCCTAATATTAGCCCTGTGAGTCAAACACCCTTGCTTGATGGCATGGTGGTTTCTATAGAGCCTGGTTATTATCAGGAAGGTGTCTGGGGTTTGAGGCTTGAGAACCTTTATGAAGTGCGCATGTATAAAGGAAGAGAAGGATTTTTGTGCTTTTACCCTTTAACATGTGTTCCGTTTGATGTGCAGCTTATGAGCATTGATTTATTAACGTTAGCAGAGAAGCAATGGATTAACGGTTATCATGCGTTTGTGTATGATGCGCTCTCTGGGCGCCTTGAGCCAGAAGATCTTCTTTGGCTGCGTGGTGTTACGCAGGACTTACCCCATTTTTAATGACTGCACAGGATTTCTGTTGTGCACACTCCACGTAAAGTAGTCAATGTTGATGTTGAAGATGCGCTCAAGGCGAAGGAGGTTTTGTTGATGTGTTTGTTGGTCGTCAAAAAATAAGGCTGGGCACCCTGATAATGTAAGAAGAACATCGCTCTTTTTTGCATTGGCGCCTGGTACATCGGTGGTAATGCCATCGCCTATAAAAAGTGTTGTTTCTGCAGGCATGTCTCCGCAGGCAAAATTATAAAAATTGGGGTCTGGTTTTCCACAAATAAAGATTGTGCCGCCAATATGTTGATAGTAAGATGCGTAGACGCCTGAGCGCAGTTGCTTTTTTTGATTGCAATTAATCATTATGTCTTGATTGAAGCATATGAGGGGTAATCCTCTATCGCGAGCTCGATGAAGAACAGTGTAATCTTCAATGTGTGGGCTCAGTATAGCCCCGCACGAGATTATAAAATCTGCCCGATCAATATTCATGGTTATGTGGCAACCAAAATGCTCCTCAAGGAAGCAGGCATTCTCTTTGTTAGGGTAGGGTAAAACAAGACATTGTGCGTTTCGTACGGAGGGATGTATCCCTTGTTTTTGTGCATAGAGAGCATAATCTCCCGATGTAATAATTTTCTCAAAGCAGCGTCCTGCCTTGATGCTATATTTTTTGTGTAGCAAAAGAGCAACGTGCTTGTGGCTGAAATGAGCGTTTGAGATAAGGATTACAGGTGTTTTTGCGGACTCAAACACTTCTGATGCACCTTGAATTTTTGAGTGATGATCATGCAAAACGCCACATATGTCGGCAAAAATATGGGTATAGCTATCTAAAAAGGATAAAATTTTCATTTTGGTTTTAACCCTATTTCCTAACGGCAGCATAACATAGTAGAATATTGCAGGGGAGGGGAAGTAATGTTAGATGCACATTATAATGAGCGAAAAGTAACTTCGTTCAAATATAGCATGGGCTGGCTGTTAGCCTTAATTTTTCCAATCACTGTTGCTTGCTGGGAATGGATTTTTGGTGCAGGTTTTGGTGATATTGCCATTAACGCGCGTATATTTCTGGCTATTTTTGGATCTGCAATTTGTATGTGGATTTTTGATGTGGTGCCATCGTTTGTTCCGGGTTTGTTTATTATATTAAGCTCGGTGACGCTTGGGATTGTTCCTCATAAGATTATTTTATCCGGATTTTCGGGCATTAGTTTTATTATGGCGTTAAGTTTCTTAGGGTTAGGTTCTGCCATTATGGCATCAGCATTGCCGGATAGATTGTATAAATTTTTGGAGCGAATAGCTCCTAAATCGCAGATTTGGCGCATGAGTTCTTTGATGGTGGTTGGTAGTTTTATGACTATGACAATCCCAACTGTGCCTGGCACTGGTGTGCGTTTTGATATGTTGAAAGGTATGTTGAGGCATTTTAAGCTTCACAATCCTCGCGAGCGCTTTCTAGCCGTGCTGCAGATTTTTCAAGGAGCACAGCTTTTCTCACCAGTCTTTCTTAGTGGTTCTACCTTGAACTTTATCTTGCTCAGCTTGTTGCGAGCGCAAGAGCAGTTTAGATTCCAGTGGTTAGGATGGGTTCAAGCTATGATGGTTTTTATGGCTGTTATTTTGGTAGGGCATACACTCCTTTCTTGGATAGTTTCGCGCTTTATTTCTGCTAAAGCATCCCCTAATAAGAAATTTAACATTCATCTTGAGGCAGGTAATAACGCTAAACTGCGTTTGCATGATTGGATTGCACTTGTGTGTTTTGTGATTTTTTGTGTGGGGCTGTTAACTTCAGAATTGCACAAGATATACCCTGCATGGCTTGCGCTTCTGACCTTGTATGTGCTCCTTCTTTATAGTGTGTTGCAGCAAGATGATTTCCGCCACAAGATCCCATGGGAGTCAATGATTCTTCTAGCATCACTATCAGGAACATTGGCTGGTTTGGAGTATATGCACTTAAACGCTGAGCTCGGAAAGAGCTTGCAGTGGTTGGGTGGTTACATGGCTGTTGATTTTACAACTTTCTTCTTTATCCTTGTAGGCATTGTATGGTCGGCGCGCTTTCTGGTGCCCTTTGGCATTACAGCCATAATTTTGAGTGCCATTTTTGTCCCTCTGTCTTATCAGCACGGTGTGAATCCGTGGTGTGTGTCCATTACCATTATGGTGCTGGCGCAGTGTTGGTTCTTTCCTTATCAGAGCGCAGAGTTTCAAAATCTGCGGAATGAGTTTGGAAAAGAGCAAGATAAGTACTTTCTAATATATAACGCTTGCATGAATATCATCAGAGTGATTGCTTTGTTTGTATCATTTCTCTACTGGGGAAGGTTAGGGTTTCTATGATGAAAAATTTTTATAAATATCTTAGTCGAATACTGCAGTTTGTTTTTGTCTGTGGTTTGTTTATTTGCATTATTTACTTTAGCATCACAAGGCCGCGTGTCTTGGTGATTCAAAGTTACGATTTGGACTATTCTTGGACTGTAGATGTAGAAAAAGCTATTAAGCGTGTATTTAAGGCGCATCCAAACATTTTGGTTCACTACACATATATGAATACAAAGAATAACAAATCATCAGAGTATTTGCGCAAAGCAGGTGCAGCTGTGGATGGTTTGATTGCGCAAGTGCACCCTAACGTTCTACTCTTGGTGGATGATAATGCACAACGTTATGTGGGCATGCGTTATCGTCATGATCCCAACATCTCTGTTGTTTTTGCAGGTGTAAACGCTGACTTGAGTGCGTATGGGTATCATGAGAAAGGCGCGAATGTAACAGGAATTTTGGAAAGAATTCCTCTAGATCAAACTCAGCATATTCTTCAATTCTTTCAAAAGAATGATAAGCCGATGAAGATCTTTGTTTTGGGAGATAAATCAACGACAGTTTCTCACGACGCCAAGATGGTTCAAGACTTTGATTGGGCTCCTCACAAAGTGGAAGAGGCTCGTTTGTGCCAAACATTCCAAGAATGGCAGGAAGCAATTCTTGAATTTAGTAAATGCGAAAATGGGGTGATTTTGGTGACTAACTACCAACAATTGATTGATGCAGAAGACCCGAGTGGTCAGTTTGTTGAACCTCAGGATGTTATGGCATGGACCACTCAGCACTCTGCACTTCCAACCATTGGTAATAACGGATTTGTTGTGCAAGATGGAGGGGGCTTTGCTGTAGCCACGTCACCTTATGAGCAAGGAGAAATGGCGGCGCTGAAAGCCGTGGAAGTTGCCAGCGGTAGCAAAAAAGCTATGAATGTTCCAATATCTTCAACAAATCTCTTTATGATTTACATGAATGGTACGATTCTCAAAAAGCATGGATTTCAATTGCCGCGCGTGTATAAAGCGTTTGCAAAGGTGACCAACACTTACTACGAAAGTGCACCTTAAAGGCGCTGATATAGCTGTTTGCAGTAAGGGCAAGGGGTAGGCTCCCACTTTTTGATTGCAAAATACACAAGTGGGTGTGCCAGCAAATTATCTTTGCCCGTTCCTGTACAAGAAACGTGTTCTTGTGCTGTGAAAATAGGTTTTTTTTCTTGAGACATCTTACCTCTTAGTTGAGGTTAGCATTTTTTGTAAAAAATATGATCCCCAAAACGGCCTACAGGCTTCAAACGTTTACTTTTAATCCAATAAGGTCGTGTGTACTTTGCGTGATAATGATTAGCGCCTTTGGTAATATCAGTGTTGCCTTTCAAAGTGCGTACGCACGCATACAAAGAGCGCTGAAATGCTTTTTCACTCAAACATGCTGATAATACAACATCACGGTTGTGGTCTGTTTTTTCCCAACACGTAAACTGCTTTCTTTTGTACACAACATCAGAAATCGTTCTCTTGTTTTTGGATCGGTTCAAAATCACATGTGCCACTGCATCATGTGCAGATTTTACTTTTTGATTACGCGTTTCACCATAAACAGTACGAGCCATAATATTTAAAGCGCGTAAATCATCTTTAGGAAGATCAATAATTTTGTTATAAAGAGCAAATTCTCTAGATTGCCACTGGAAGTTTTTTAAAGTGTTGGACTGCTTTTGCACAACACCGCCTAACGCAAGAAAGAATATGCTGGATAATAACCAAAGATAGCGGTAAATAAATTGTATGAATTGTAAGTTTATCATGGCAACTCCTAACTTTCTAAGTTAACAGCGCGCACCTCTTTAATACTGGGAACATAAAAACGTATCAGGTTCTCAATTCCATTTTTAAGAGTTACAAGCGCACTAGGACATCCGTCACAAGCGCCCTGCAACTCAAGATAAACAATATCATCTTCTATGTTTATGAGTTTAATGTATCCACCGTGTGAAGCAATAGAAGGTGTGACGTGCTCTTCTATTAAGCCTGCAATAGTTTCAAACATATCGCCGCTTTGAGCACCGTCGCAAGGATCTGGTATGTTTTTGCTTACAAACGGTGTTCTTGCATCAGCATGCTGATTAAGAATGCGTGTAATCTCATCCAGATCTTCCTCCCAGAGCGCCTCATCAGTGAGGGTAACTGTTACGAACATCGGCGTGATCAAGATGTGTGCAACAGATTCGAACATCAAGACTTCCTGTGCAACAAGGGAACTAACCGCATCTTCTTTTGTATAAAAAGAGTAGTAGCCAGACTCAACAAATGGCCGACCTGTAGAAAACTGTCTACTCAGAGGATTTGGCGTTCTTTCCAACTTGATCACTTTAATCAGTATAACACAAACTTTTAAAAAAGGAAGTAAAAGTAAAAATTGATACTTTATTTAGCATGTTGATTATTATTTTGTTTCAAGTATTTTTCAGCCTCTAAAGCGGCCATACACCCCTGTCCTGCAGCGGTAATGGCTTGGCGAAAGACAGTGTCTTGTACATCACCTGCGGCAAAAACACCTTCAACATTTGTTCCGGTCTTGTTTTTTTCAATCAGTATATAGCCAGCGGGATCTAATGTAATTTGGTCTTGAAAAATGCTCGTGCACGGTGTGTGCCCAATTGCTACAAAAACAGCTTTGGTATCAATACGCTTTTGCCCATTTGGCGTGTTGATAGTCACGTGTGAAATAGATTTAGGACCATCTGTTCCGTGAATCTCTGAGAGCGTCGCATTCCATACGCATTCAATGTTAGGGGTGGCAAAAAGACGCTCTTGTAAAACTGGTGTTGCGCGTAAGGTGTCACGGCGATGTACAAGTGTGACTTTTTTCGCTAATTCTGCAAGAAACATTGCCTCTTCCACAGCGGTGTTGCCACCACCCGTGACCACTACATTGGGTGCCCCTTTGAAGAAAAATCCATCACAAGTTGCGCAGGAAGAAACTCCATATCCTCGGAATTTTTCTTCACCTGGTATATCAAGCCAGCGTGCTTGTGCTCCTGTAGCAATAATGACAGAGTCTGCCATTATGACGGTTCCATTATCAAGAGTATTGCGAAAAGGTTTTTTAGAAAAATCTACACTTTTTACACACCCATTTAAAAGGGTGGTGCCGCAGCTTTCTGCTTGTGCTCGCATGGCTCCCATGAGATCTGGACCAATAATGGGCGCTGCAAATCCAGGATAATTTTCCACCTCTTGCGTTAAGGTTAGCTGCCCACCAGGCTCGTAACCTGTTACTAAAACTGGCTTGAGGTTAGCGCGCGCTGCGTAAATAGCTGCGGTGTAACCTGCTGCACCACTACCAATAATAATGACTCGTGTCGATATTTCTTTTCCCATATTTCATTATACCTTTGTTAAGCATTAAGCAAAACACTATGGAGGCTAAGTTTTCAGAAAACCTTGTTCTTCTTTTTTTGACGTGATCCTGCGAGATTTTTTCGGGAAGAATGCTTTTGAGAACTAACCTGGATTATAGAACAAGATAAGGCCGCAAACCATCTAAATTGATACTTATCTCTACTGTACTGACTCAAGCATTCTCCGCTGAGTAGAAATTATCTTTCTGATTGGAAGGTGATGCAGGATCTGGATCAAAAGTGCTACGCTATTATAAGCGCAATCTTCATATCCCGAGGAGTATATCTTCTGAGTCAGATGTGGCAATAAAATCTTAAGTGAGAATTGATATCCATCAAGTTAATGACATTTATGCACATCTACTATAAAATAGTCTGAGAAAATAATGAGCACTACCCTTTATGTGAAAATGTTTCTGTTGTTGTGTGCGCTTGTGCTGCACAGCGCAGAACAGCCAGATGAAAGAGGAGAATTTTTCGAAGGTTCTCCTTTATTTAAAAAGATAGATGAAATGGATCAAAATGCTAGAGCGGAACGTTTGCGAGAAGAGGAACTTTTTGAAGAAGTCACCACCTTTTTAGCGGAAAATTTGCGAAAAGCGGCATCTAAAGAAGTCACCACCTTTTGTAAGAAAGGAGGCTTTGCAGGTGTCACTAAGACGCAATCTGCGGCTTTGGAAGAGAAGCTTGAGTCAATGGATGTGGAAAGTATAGTGATGGAAGGAGGCCTTGCAGATGTCGCTCAGCTGCAATGTGCAGTTTGCAGATCTCTGCTTCATATGGGTGTGAAGATTGATGAGGACGGTGCTGAGGACCATTCTGTAGACCAGATAGTGCAAGGATTTATTGACTTAGTCGTGCCCACACCTTCTGTGCAGCAGCCGAGCTCTAGCCCCTCACCTTCTGAACGTTCGATCAGGTCTAGCGCACGGATTGACCAGAAGAAGAGAACTTTCGGAAATAGTGTGACTACAGATGATACTAGTGCTCAAGTAGAAATTCAAGCACCAAAAAAACGTGCAAAAAGGTGTGCTGTACTTGTAATCCTCCAGCAAGGAAAAAAAACACAACACCATATTGATGAAAGACTGATCAGTGACATTAGGCAGACGTATGGGAGCAATATCTTGCAAAGCTCGCTAGAATTAAAGCAAAATGTAAGGCGAGATATCCTTGCAAAAAAGACAAGCGAATGTTTAGTTACTAGGGCAGCATGGAAATATGAGGCGGATAGGCTAGCTGGGATTTGGCAGAAAGATTCGCGTAGACAGAAAATAATTCGCCGTGATGCGAAATCTTTTAAGTATTGGGATGCATTGCTAGCAATATTTAACAAAGATAAGCTAGACGCGCAATCAGCGGCGCGAGCTCAAGTAGACGGTGGAATAATGCCAACATTTGTAGACGCTGTGCCACATTTTTCAGATAAATTTCAAAGCTTGTATTCAAGCGTGCCAGAAGATCTCGTAAAGGCTGTGAGTGCGTTTCTGCAGGACAAGTGGGTTAAGGCAAGATCTTGGGAAGATTCGGGAAAAGAGAAACGCAGATTGCGACGAAAGAGGAAGAGTGGATCGTTGAAAACGGATGCTTCAAAAACTGATATGCCAAAGGTTAAATCTGTTTCTAGCATTTCTCGCAAACGTTGTGCAAGCAGTGCAAAATGATTAACAGTATATAGGAATGATAAAGAGACTTTGTTTACGATACTGACCAATACTCGCTCTATTATATGTGCATTTGTTATGCAAACCGTCTACTGATTCCTTTTGCTTTTATTTTTTTAATTAGCTAGTATTTAGTGCCCACTATGTTTTTTATCTGCAAAGACTATTATTTTTGTGTGTTTGAGCTGTACAGTACAGGTAGATGGAGGATCTTATCCACGCAGTAAGTTCTTACAACAATAATTTATGTAAGATTAGTTATTGACTTTTTTGACGTACGACGCAAATATCTGATCCAAGATCGCTTCTAACATTGCAGTATATCTGGTGTAGGTATGGGTCATGATTGCTCTTTTTAGAGCCGATAGTCTTTGAAACTTTGTTCGAATGTTGTCCTACTCAGCATCTGTAGAGAGGCTTACTAGGTTGACTAATCTCGCATATTCCTGATCAGCTTCCTGAAAAGCGATTTTGATTTTTTTGTGCAGAACAACCGTACACAACAGAAGAAATATTTTTATGAACCATAGACCATCGTGCCCTTCAGTTTTAGATAATAATGCTTGTGATTGAGGCTATAGTGTCAATATCAAAAGTAAAAATATGATAGTTATAGATATAGATGATATATTTTGTGTGGTATGATAAAATATTTATATGATAAATATTTTTCTCATACGCAAATTGCTTCTGTTGTGTACGGTGATTTTGCACGGCGCACATTTTAGCGGATATTATGATTGGGAGCGGTGTTTTGATACTGAGGGATCTTGTGATGTGATTGAGCATGAACCATCCACGGATCATCATCAATATGAGTTTCCTCAGCCTACTGCTGGATACACTGGATACAATGGGGGACACTTTTCGACCAGAGGTATGCCTCCTCAAGCCGCGCAACCTGATGCTCCTTGGGATCCTGTGGTGCATCAGGATGTTTATATTGCGGGATCTTGTGATGTGATTGAGCATGAACCATCCACGGATCATCATCAATATGAGTTTCCTCAGCCTACTGCTGGATACACTGGATACAATGGGGGACACTTTTTCGACCAGAGTATGCCTCCTCAAGCCGCTCAACCTGATGATCCTTGGGATTCTTTTTTTGTGCATCAGGATGTTTATACTGCGGGATTTTGTGATGTGACTGAACATGTACAATCCACGGATCATCATCAATATGAGTTTCCTCAGCCTACTGCTGGATACACTGGATACAATGGGGAACACTTTTACGACCAGAGTATGACTCCTAATTCCTCTGATTGTGATAAGCTCACATTAAAAGATTTGCTTATAGCTCTTGCAATGCGGTGTCTGAAATATAAAAGACACAGAATTGTAGATACAGGCACCATTACAATGCATCTGGACGCGAACAAGCGTGCAGCGAGAAACTTGCGGCGTGCCACGAAGTATAGAATGATCGGGATTAGCGATATTCAAGCATCAAAAAAGTGCTCACTTGGAGAGATAAGATCTGAAATTGCAAGTATAGTGTTGCAAAGGACGCAGCAGAGACGTGTAAATGTCGCAGAGTATGAAATAGATTTGGAACTTCAGCGCCTGCAAAATACGATTGATGTGACTGATGTGCCTTCTCAGAGCTTAGATGATGCTATTATGCATTGCGCAACGCGATGTGCAAACTTGGGAAAAGAAAGAGAAGTTGTTGAAGATGCAGCTACAAGGGTTCTGGAGGATGAGAGTGAAGAGGGAAAATTGTGGCGTGTCATGGCCACTAGAATAATCTGGATTGATAGGATTGATGCATTCGGCGAGGTCTCACTTGAGGATATAAGAGCTGCAATTGGACGTGTCGTGTCGCAAAGGGCACAGAAGATACAGGATGCCAAAAATGCCGAAGAGGATGGAATAGATTCTGCACTTCAGGTAATGAACAATGTGATTCAAGAGTTAAAGATTGATGTGGTTCAACGTATTGAGCAAAAATATTATTTCAAGTTAATGGTGGAAAGCGAATTAGAAGATTTGATTATAGATTTCGTAGATCAATATGAAGGAGCGAGAATAACAAGAGTAGCTGCTGAAGATATAATCGTGACTTTGGAAGACAGGGCAACATTTCTGCGTTGCACACACACTAGAGTTCGCGGGATTGTAAGCATTCTTACACAATCAGAAGCTTCGCTTGATGATATGAAATCTGCAATTAATACGATGGTTTTGCGCAGGAAATCTGGGACACAATTATATGTAACAGGGAGAATAAAGACCTCAATAGATTCTGAATATTCTGAACTTCAGGAACTGCAAAATGTGATTGATGCGATAATGTCGATTGATAAACAAGGTGATGATCATTCTGTTAAGGTAAGTAGCGCAGAAGATTTGATTATATCTTACGTAAAATCAATAGATGATGAACTTGCGGACCTTAAAGGTCTTGCGCCACTGCACGGTGTGGTTTTGACTCAAGATAGTTCATTTGCTCAGAGCTTACAAGAGTTGATTATGGATCGCGCAACGCGATATGCAAAATCGGGAAAAAGATCAGCTGTTAAAGATCAGACCAGTGAACAGAGCTTACAAGAGTTGAGTATGGATCGCTCAACGCGATATGCAAAATTGGGAAAAAGATCAGCTGTTAAAGATCAGACCAGTGAACAGAGCCAAAGCCGGCGGTCTCTGTACAATAGAAGGAATGGGGTTGCCAGTATTCTTATGCGAAAAGATGCCTCCCTTGATGATATAGCCTATTCAATTACCGCTATACTTCAGCACAGAAACAAGCAAGTACTATCAGATGATGCTAAAGTAGCCGCAAGAGAGTCCGCAATAAATTCTGAACTTCAAGCGATGAAAGATGCGATTGAGGCTATAAGGGGTGTGGCGCTAAAGCGCAAGGTTTCAATTGCAGTTCAGTTGATAGCGGAGTGTATGAGTATGGCAAATCGGCAGAGAACATCTCACGATTTTAATTGCAAAAAAGCGCGTATACAAAAATTAAAAAAGAGCACCCAGACACGAGGCAAGTGCGATTGATGGGAACAGTGATCGCCTTGCGCAAGTCTGAAAATACAAAGAATATCTTGCTCTTATCTATTTGGCCCTTGTGTGTTAGGAAGTGTGGCCCAATATCTTGTGCATTTAGCCAAATTTCTCATCAAAAAAGTTTGTAGACTCACCTGTTTTGCTTGCATCGTGCAGAACAAGTGTACACAACAGTAATAATTTTTGTGTATAAATGATAGTTTTCATTAGCGATTTTTTAACATATCCATATTTTGGGTGCTATATGATTTTTTCAAGCAAAATGCTAGTGATACTTAATTGTGTGTGTTGATAGAAAGTGATAATATAATGCTACTATGATGAAGATATTTTGCATACCTAGATTATTACTGTTGTGTGCGTTTGTGCTGCACGGATCATCAGATGAGGAGTGTGAAGGATCAATCCGAGAGTTGCCTTTACATGATGTGACAGGTGAGCATGATGCAATCAGCCCCCCTCCTACGGCTGAGCAAGTGCCGTCTACTGATGTAGGTTTGATCTGTGATGACCAAGAATCGAGCGACGATTTGCATAGTATTTTATCCTTGCGCTATTCAGAGTTGTTTGAGCCTAGCGCTAAAGAAAAAGAGCTTGTAAGTGCACGCAGAAGAAATAAATCAGCACTCATGGAGCTCAAGAAACAGTTACGGGAGGAGGCGGGTAAGCCAACGGATTTGCAGAGTCACGAAATATTGACATCTCTTCCACAAGTGATAAAAGATGTTGCTGCTGCATCAAAGAAGCCTACAAGAGGTGGAGTGATGGCTATTCTCAAAGCCACTAGTTTAGATGTTGAGAAAGCAAAAGAAAAAGAGCAAATAAGGATAAATAAGCGGGCAGCCTCTAAGGCAAAGTACAAGCGCAAGGCCAAAAATCCTGAAGAGCGACTAGACCGTTTTGTAGCGCTTGGCGTTCTCCTAAGAGCGCAGAAAGCAAAAAAGCAAGTTGAGCCATCATTGATATCAGCGATTGAGCAGAAATTGCTTAGCAAGAAGAGAGTGAGTCTTCATGAAATATCTGATCTCTTACTGCAAAAGATCAAGGAAAACGATGGAAGTACGGAGGAGGCAGTATTGCAAGAAGCATTGAAAGCTGATTGGAAAAGGAGATGGCGAGTGAAGGGTGAGATAAAAATACCACTCCGTTTTGCAGCGCTAGGCGTTCTCTTAAGAGCAGAGGAAGGCGGGCGCCAAGTTGATCCATTATTGATATCAGAGCTTGAGGATAAATTGATGCGAGCACAACAAATTAAGTCATCTTGTAATCTCAAAGTCAGAAGACCTGTAGAGGTAAACAGCGTAGGGCTTCATGAAATATCTGATCTCTTACGTCAAAGGATCAGGGAAAACGATGGTAGAACAGAGATGGAAGTGTTGCAGGAAGCATTGAAAGCGGATGATGACTGGGTGCAGTTGTATAGTCTTAAACAGAGCAATGCTTATGTAAAAAGGAGGGGCATTCAAGGTGGCTCTGCTCTAACGGTGGGTATGGAGATGGATGCAGATAAAGCTGTGGAAGCTCTTCTTTTATTAAAAAGTGCAGTGGTGCTCGGAACGGAGCAAAGTCGTGCTGATCTAGAGGTGGGT
>MPNG01000068.1 GCA_002238905.1 Alphaproteobacteria bacterium bin98
ACTCTCTTTCCAATTCCGTAACTCTGCTGCGGGATTTAATCTATCTTGCATACATGCACCACCTGCCTCACCACCAACATTCGTCGCAAGACAAACTCTCTCATCGATCACCGGACCGCTGTGCCATTGCGCAGTTTGATTGATTAGTGGCTCACCACTTCCGTACATCCATGCATCATCTTCCACTGGAGCATAAAGAGGATTGGTGGGTTGCACAGGGTGATCCAACAACATTGGCCAAGGTTCATTTGCTGCGGGATTTAGTCTATCTTGCACCCATGCACCACCTGCCTCACCACCAACATTCGTTCCAGGCAAAAATCTCTCATCGATCACCGGATAACTGTGCCATTGCGCAGTTTGATTGATTAGTGGCTCACCACTTCCGTACATCCATGCATCATCTTCCACTGGAGCATCAAGAGGATTGGTTGGTTGCACAGGGTGCTCCCAAAACATTGGACAAGATTCATTTGCTGCGGGATTTAGTCTACCTTGCACCAATGCACCATCTACCTCACCACCAACATTCGTTTCAGGACAAACTCTCGCACTACCGTACATCTCTTGCTGAAATGCCATCACATAAGGACTTTCTTCAGTGGAAGTAAAATCGCCCTTGCTAATATTATGAAATTCTGCGCTATGCAGAACACTCACACATAAAAATAATAATCTTTGTATATAAGATATATTCATCATTTTCACTATACATTCTACTATAAAATAAACATATTCTATTACTAATTATTATTTTCGTTCGATAGACATTAAATACAGCAAAAGAAGCAAGACTACCTAGCAGCGTCTTTTGAGAGATACCTCTCAAAACTCGTAGTCGAACCAAAGGATTTTAGTGCAAAAGATCAATATCTTATTCGTGTGCGTGGTTTTTTTGAAGGGAATTTCTTGAACGATTACTCTTGTTATATGAATCTATACGCTTTTGCAGAGATACTTTCTCACGTTGCAACTGCTCTAAAACTGTATGTCTGTTATTGAGTGCTTCCTCCCTTATCGTATCCGCCGCCTTTAGCAGACTATCGAGTTCAGACTTTATTCGTTCGTAATTTTCTGCTTTCCGCAACCTCTGGACAAATTTAATGACCTCTTCTATTTCATCAAGCGAGGCAGATTCTTCTACATGAATACGGGCAATCCCGAGCCTTCTCGTGTATGTAGCATTATATGCTCTTACCCGTGCACGATCCTGACCGCCACGATTCATTTTTGTTTCATCTTTGAAAGCTAATTTGCTTTTTCTGCTTCTCTGTTTCATGTATTGATGGATGGTGCTCTCAATCAAAGATTGCAACTTTTTTATCTTATACACCATATTTTGCAGCATCTGCAGTTCGCTATATATTTGTAGATCCTCTGGTATTTTCGCACAACCCCTAAAGATACCTGCGCAGCACTTTGCGGTTTTGCTTTCTTTCGCGAATCATATGGCCTTGCAAAGCAACGATTTCTCAGATTTCTCAAGTCTTTTTTCGCATTATCTGTCAATACAAAACTACGCCGTTTTGGTTGTGAATATATGAAGAGATATGTGAACAGATCAAAATTTTTTAACTCCATTAGGATATCTAAACACCAGGAAGAAGATCACCTTCCTCTTGATACAAGAGAAATAACTCCAGCCCACTTCCTATACCAGCACTCTCCATAGGAGTGGTGAGATATTCAGTCGCAAAAATCTTCTCTGAAGTTTCCTGCACTATACACTCTACTTCAGGCTCTACGTCTTTAGTGAACAAAGCAGTTTTGCGATGAGCATTCTGATAATCAAGCAACAAATGGCTCCTCTCCGATTCAGACGCATTCTTGCAATACACCAAGCAAGCACATAACCAAAGAAGGCACATACCTTCACTGTGTAACACATTAAGAACAATATATATCGCAATCTAGTCTCACACCTCTCTATTTTGGTGAAGCAAGGGTCATGAACACCTTTTCTTCTGAGATGTAGCTCTCTCTTTAGTAGCAGTCCTTTTTCTTTGGGCTTTCTCAGCCTCATGTTTTGCCATCTCCGCAACTGTGGTATATTTGTTTCGTGCATCCGACTCTAAACCTTGACGAACACCTAACAAATGCTGAACTTCAGAATCTTCTTTCTGTGAAGCTTGTTTTGGCATAGCCTGAATGATCTCTGCTATCTGCTCAGTTTCCAACTGTGTTTTCTGCACTAGCGACAAAAAGAAGTGCCTTCTAGTGGCCTTGAAACTCGCCAATTTTCCAGCGCAAGGATCATTTATCACAGAATATAGAACACCTTCTCTTTTCTTTTTTTGCTCGGTGAATGCAAGAACTTCTTGGTGATTGGAGACTCGGACGTTACCTCGTATCAAGAAATTTCTCAACTCACTTGCGATTACTCTCTTAGCTCTCTCAATAACGTCTGTATCGTCAGAAGTCACACCACCAGAGACAGGGCCTGCAAGAAAAGGATCAGATCCCACTTCTACACCTTGAGTCAATCCGTCTAAATTCCAGGCACTTATTACACCAGATCTCGCCATAGCAGTGATAGATTCTTGAGCCTCAGAAGCTCTATATTTTCCATCATCTCGCCACTCACGATTGGCTTCACCTGTCCATACACCCCTCCCTTGATCATCAGTTACGCGAGACTTGGACTTTTTTAGTACCGCCTTACCATCTTCCAATTGATACTTTGTTAGCTCTCTCAATGCCTCTATCACTTTAAATTTTTCTGAAATCTTGGGTCTTGCTTCCTTACCAGCAGTAACTTGAGACTGGGAATCTTTCCAGTCTTGTATTATCTGTAATCGTTCTGGCTTTAGATCAGCACCTTCAGCACTTGCTAGTTCTTTCAATTCATCGATCTCTTTGTCCAATTCATCGATCTCTTTGTCCAATTCGTTCACATCTGTCTGAGCATCTTCCTTGCAACTTAAAGTCTTATGCCTATTTTGTCTAAGACGGATTTGATACCTAAAAATAGCTGCTACATTACCGCGGAGACGCAAGATGATTTCAGAATCACGATATTGTTGTTGAGACAACGATCTGCGTGACATTGTCTTCTTAGTATCATCATTCAAACTCTTCTTTAGTTGAGAGTGAGAGCTGGTTGAGTCATTTTCTATGTTTGAAGTGTCACCTGTTAGATCTACCTCATCATTACTCTCACCCTGAGGAAAAAGGTCCTGTATACTC
>MPNG01000069.1 GCA_002238905.1 Alphaproteobacteria bacterium bin98
ATGGCACAGCGGTCCGGTGATCGATGAGAGAGTTTGTCTTGCGACGAATGTTGGTGGTGAGGCAGGTGGTGCATGTATGCAAGATAGATTAAATCCCGCAGCAGAGTTACGGAATTGGAAAGAGAGTGTACAGGACCTTTTTCCTCAGGGTGAGAGTAATGATGAGGTAGCTCTAACAGGTGACAGTCCGAACATAGAAAATGACTCAACCAGCTATCACTCTCAACAAAAGAAGAGTTTGAATGATGATGCTCAGAAGACAATGTCAGGCAGATCGTTGTCTCAACAACAATATCCTGATGCTAAAAGAAAATTTCAGAAGGAGGAAGCCCTGTTGCGTGCCCACAATGATGTAGCAGCTATATTTAGGTATCAAATCTGCCTTAGAAGCAATAAGCGTGCAAGGGCACAAAAGCTAATAAAGACAGAAGAGTGCAGTGATGTGATAGCTCAATGGCAAGAAATTGTGGACAAATTTGAGAAAGAGATAGATGAATTGCACATACTAGAAAATGGTGAAACTAATGATATGAGCAAAGAGCAACGATTAATACGTCTACCAAGCCAAACTAGAGATCCCCAGTCTCGAGTCACTGATGGTCAAAATATGGTTGTATCGAAAGCAACTTATGATTTGCGAGATGGTCATGTGATGCAAAAAATACCCAATCCTTCAAACGAATTCGTAGATATGGAGGAATTGAGAAAGCTAACAAATTATAAGGTGCTAGAGGGTGAGGCGGTACCAAAAAGTTCCCAGTCTCGAGTAACTTGTGGTCAAGATATGGCAGATGGCCCTCTGCTTGCAGGCCCTGTATCTGGTGATGCGACTTCTGACGATACAGGATTGAGTAAGTTCGCTGAGACTGCACTCAAAAGGGATATTGCACATTTCTTGAATCGAGGTGAAAAGCGAGCCTCCAAGTACGTAAAACTTTTGCGAGCCTCACAGGAACAAAGGAGGATACAAGGTCAGACATATAGTGTAAGAAAAGATGTAAACTATGGAGCATTGTCGCGTTACCGTGCTTCTAGAAGGTCCTTTCTTTTATCGCAAGTGCAGAAGAGAAATGTGACACTTGAGAATATAAATCAATATCTTCAGGGCATGAAGGCAGAATATCCTGAAGCTACGCATTTATTAAAGGTTAGTGGAGAGGTAGATTTGGAGGCAAAAAGCGCAGATTTGACAGTTGCGAGTCTGGCGTGGATGGAGCATGAGAAGAGCATCACTAGAAAGAGCAGAAGGTCTTCTGCCGCCCATCAAATGTAAGATTTTTGTTTTCAACCACCATTTTTTGTATATAACTGTACACGCAACAGTTATACTTCATGAGGAAAAGAGCTTTAGGCTCCTTTTCATAATCTGTTTCTGCGCTAAGAACAAAGGCAGATAACAGCAAGAATCTTTGCAGATAAATTATATTGCTCATAATAAATAAATTATATGGTGTTTGAAAATATCGCAATACATATCTGAGGATGAAGAAGATCAAGAGCGAATGTAAGATGCACTCAAGAAAAGGTTAATTCTCAAAGATGCCAGATTCCGCAGATATCTTAGTATTGCATTATTAGTAATACATTGATTTTATAGTAAAAATGTAATAGAATATATAGTGAAAATAATTGAAATATGATGAATATAGCTTATATACAAAGATTATTATTTTTATGTGTGAGTGTTCTGCATAGCGCAGAATTTCATAATATTAGCAAGGGCGATTTTACTTTCACTGAAGAAAGTCCTTATGTGATGGCATTTCAGCAAGAGATGTACGGTAGTGCGAGAGTTTGTCCTGCAACGAATGTTGGTGGTGAGGTAGATGGTGCATGGGGGCAAGATAGACTAAACCCCGCAGAAAATGAACCTTGGCCAATGTTTTGGGATCACCCTCTGCAACCAACCAATCCTCTTGATGCTCCAGTGGAAGATGATGCATGGATGTACGGAAGTGGTGCGCCACTAATCAATCAAACTGCGAATTGGTGCAGTGGTCCGGTGATCGATGAGAGATTTTTGCCTGGAACGAATGTTGGTGGTGAGGCAGGTGGTGCATGGATGCAAGATGGATTAAATCCCGAAGCAGAGGCATGGGATTGGAAAGAGAGTGCACAGTCCTTTTTTCCTCAGGGTGATAGTGATGATGAGGTAGATCTAACAGGTGACATTTCGAACATAGAAAATGACTCAAGCAGCTCTCACTCTCAACTAAAGAAGAGTTTGAATGATGATGCTAAGAAGACAATGTCACGCAGCTCGCCACGCAAATTGCTCTCTGAACAACAATATCGTGATTCTGAAATCATCTTGCGTCTCCGCGGTAATGTAGCAGCTATTTTTAGGTATCAAATCCGTCTTAGACAAAGTAAGCATAAGCGTTTAAGTGGCAAGGAAGATGCTCAGGCAGATGTGGACGAAGAGATCGATGAATTAAAAATACTAGCAAGTGCTGAAGGTGCTGATCTAAAGCCAGACCGATTACAGATAATACAAGACTGGAAAGATTCCCAGTCTCAAGTTACTGCTGGTAAGGAAGCAAGACCCAAGATTTCAGAAAAATTTAAAGTGATAGAGGCATTGAGAGAGCTAACAAAGTATAAATTGGAAGATGGTACGGCGGTAAAAAAGTCCCAGTCTCGCGTAACTGATGATCAAGGGAGGGGTGTATGGACAGGTGAAGCCAATCGTGAGTGGCGAGATGATGGAACATATAGAGACTCTGATCCTTTTCTTGCAGGCCCTGTCTCTGGTGGTGTGACTTCTGACGATACAGACGTTATTGAGAGAGCTCAGAGAGTAATCGCAAATGAGTTGAGAGGTTTCTTGAGACGAGGTAAAAACCGAGTCTCCCATCACCAAGAATTTTTTGAATTCAGCGCTCAAAAAAAGAAAGAAGAAGGTACTGGATATGATTGCAGATTTGATCCTTACGATGCAAAATTGGCGGGTTTCAAGCGCACTAGAAGGGGCTTCCTTTTGTCGCTAGTGCATCACACAAAGTTGAAAATTGAGAAGATAGCAGAGATCATTCAGGGTCTGCCAAAACAAAGTTCAGATGCAGAAGAGTCTGACGTTCAGCATTTGTTAGGTGTTCGTCAAGGTTTAGAGTCGGATGCACGAAACAACCATACCACAGTTGCGGAGATGGCAAAACATGAGGCTGA
>MPNG01000012.1:0-42500 GCA_002238905.1 Alphaproteobacteria bacterium bin98
AGCGATTAAAAGAAGCTGAAGAAGATCTTGAATCCGCATTGGTTGAGAAGAATGCAGGGATAGAAGAAAAAGAGAGCGCTCTTAAAGATTGGAGCAAGCAATTAAAAGAAGCTGAAGAAGCTAGAGCGAACCTTGAAGTCGAATTGGTTCAGAAGAATGCAGCTATAGAAGAAAAAGAGAAGGCTTTTAAAGATGTGAGCGAGCAATTAAACAAAATAAGATCAGCTATAGAAGAAAAAGAGAAGGCTTTTAAAGATTTGAGCGAGCAATTAAACAAAATAAGAGGGGATTTTTCAGTCCGATTTGCTGGTATGACTGAGGGCCATAAAAAAGATCTGGAAGTGTTGCGGGAGCAAGCAGAAAAAGAGCATCAGAGGTATCAAAGCACGGCGTTAGAGAAAGAGCGTCTTCAGCAAAAATTGGAGCAGGTGAGTAGCGATAAAGTACTACAAGAGAGGGCTTGGCGGGCGTCTGAGGAAGGATACGAATCAGCACTGGCTGTCTTAAAAGCAGAATCATCGTCTCTCAATTCAGAAAAAGAGCAAAATGCAGAATTATTAGCTGAGTATCGCGAACAATTAACTCAAATGGAAGCAGACCTGAGTTTTAAAAGTCAAGAAATGGATAATAAAGTTTTGGAGATAAGAGGTCTTTTAATGAAAATGAAAACATTAGAGCATGCCCTCCAAGAAAAAACAGAGGAGATAGGCCAGAAAATCCTCCGAGAGAGAGAATTGACGCAATCTGAGAGTCAGATGAAAAGTGAGATATCTTTACAAAAATTTCAGTTAGAGCAGAAAGGTGAAGAGTGCAGAGCACTCCTTTCTGAGAATACTAATCTAGCATCCAAATCTGATTTCTTGCTCCAAAAAGCGAAAAGATTAGAAGAAGATCTAGAATCTATACAACAGTATAGAGACGAACAGGATAGAGAGTTTGAGGCATCCCTTCTATCCCATACAAGTACCTTGCGTCAGCGAGATATAGACTGCACAACTCTGTCTCGAAAGTTGGCAGAGCTGCAGGCCTCGCAAGCAAGAGAAGCCGAAAACATGGAAAAGATGACTGTCAACAATGATATGCTACAAGACGTCAACGATAGGTTGAAGGCGCAAATGGCGAAATTGGAATCTGAAAAAGAAAGCTTGCATGCAGAGTTAGTTGAAAGTGTGAGTAAATATGAGGCTGCAAGGCGTGAAGCACTTGCTCATAATAGGGAGGTTGTACACATGCCTGATGAAGATGATCTTTCTGAAGCATCACTACAAGGTGATGGAGAATGGACTATATCGCCAGTGGATCCCCTTTCTTCTGAAGAATCGGACACTGCCCAGTGAGGATAGCGGTTTTTCTAGGACGAGGAAGAGAGAGAAAAAAATTCGTATGCGACTACATGCGCCCACGTAGGTTTCAGAAGAGTACTTTTTATGTTACGATATGACGAATAATGGATAATATGAATGCATGATATTTTTGAACAAGCTAAGCGGGATGCTTTACTCGAGAGTGTGAAGAATTTTTATTTTAAAAATAAAAAGATTTGCAAAAATACCTTTACAACATTGACGGTATTGCTGGGAGTGTCTGTCTGGTGGAGCTATGAAAAAGTAGAGCAAAAAGAAACAAGCTCTTTAACTTTTTTCCATGCACTGCAGGTTTTGGAGTCTAATGATGAGAGCAAAGCTCTCACATTATTAGAAAATATGCCTTCTAAGTATGAAACAAACTATACTTTGCTTTCAAAGTTTTTGGCTGCTAATTTGTTTTTGCGCAAAAATGAAGCAAAAAAAGCTTCGGATATATATCAAGATATTTATCAGTCAGCTGAAAAAGTGTATGCGGACTTAGCATATGTTAAATATCTTTATATACAAGCGTTAGATATGCCCTGCGATGACGCATTAAATGCCATCAATGCTTTTTTGCAAAGATCTCCTGCATGGAAAAATATTTTATTAGAGTTGAAAGGGATGATTTTGATGAATGCTGGAAAGAAAAAAGATGCTCTGAAGGTATATGATTCTCTTTTGCAAGATCAATCTTTGACAAAAGATTCACAAATGCGATTGCAAATATTGCGTCTATCAACCTTAAACTCAGAGGCAGAATGTTAAAGAAAATTTTTTTATTGATTCTCACGTTTCTTGTGAGCTGTAGCAAAAAATTACCACCCGAAGGAGAGCGGTCCTTAGTGAGTTTTGGAGGCGCTCAAAAAGTAGAAAAAGATGTTGAGGCTGATAACTACCGTGTTATTTTGCACGATTTGAATACTGATCAAAATCCAGAATTTTTGCATGAAGGTCGCAACAAATGGATTGGCTCTGTTGGGAAAGTGACAACACGCGCTCTCTTAGAAGTGGCACCTGTTTTTGGTGGCGGAAAGCTATATACTATGGATATTACAGGCTCTGTGATAGCGCGTGATGCTGAAACCGGTGTTGTGGCTTGGAGCCTTTCTTTGGTGGAAGACCCCCCTGAATACATAGTGGGTGGTGGACTTTGTTATGATCACGGAGTTGTTTTTGCAGCAATGCCTATTGGCGTATTGGCAGCAATAGATGTGCGCTCTGGAAAAGAGCTTTGGCGTGTGAAGCTGGATGATGCCATACGTACTGCGCCAGTTGCTAATGCAAATTTTGTTTTTACTTTAACAGTTTCTAACAAACTTATTTGTATAGATGCGCGTACAGGGAAAAAACTATGGATAGATGAAGCGCAATCCACAGTGAACTCAGTCTCTGGAGGACCTGCACCTCTTTTAGTGGGCGCAGATGTGATAGTGGGTCATACCACCGGTGAAATTAGTGCTTTACGTCAGGAAAACGGTCATGTGCACTGGCGTAATACAGTTAGAGCAGAGTCAGAAATGCTTGGTTTGGAGGAATTTTTGAGCTGGAAAGCCGACTTTAAATATCAAGAAGGATCGTTGTATGTTGTTCACCCTGTAGGATCTGTGATGAGTATAGATGTGAGAAGTGGACAAGTGCGATGGAAAGTGAATACAGGCCATTTGAGTTCTGTGGCTTTAGGTAAAAATGTTCTTTTTGCGATTGATATGATTGGAAGAGTGGTATGTTTAGAGCGTATTTATGGAAAGGTTTTGTGGATTTCTCAGCTTCCGGTGTATGAAGATTTGATGCAGAAAGTGAAAGTGCCTTTACACTGGTTTGGTCCAGTGATTGCTGGTGGAAAATTATGGTTTTCTGGTACTGATGGCGCTTTGCTTGAAATGGAAGCAACCAATGGAAAAATTTTAACTAATACAAAACTTGCAACATCCGCATTTTATATGCCACCAACCATTGCTCACAATAAGCTATATTTGGTGACACAAAATGGAGAAATTTTTGCGCGCAGATAACGTTTTGGCATTAGTGGGTCGCACGAATGTTGGAAAATCTACTCTTTTTAACGCTTTAGTGAAAAAAAGGCGTAAAGTTCTTGTTGCGCCTGTAGAGGGGGTGACCAGAGATGTTTTGCGCGATAAGATGCCTGATCTGCTTGGTTGGGAAGTTCTGGATACACCTGGGTGGAATAAGAAAGAACATTTTTTTGAAATTATGCGCAAGCGTTATTTGGAGATTTTACAACAATCTTCGCAAATCGCTATGGTTTTAGACAGTCAAATGCCCTTGTCTGAAAACGATGAAGAGCTGATTCAATGGATGCGTGAAGCCAACCTTCCTTTTGTTTGTCTTGTGAACAAGGTGGATGCACCTACGACTGCACTTCACCCTTCTGTAGAAAAATTTATTTCCAAAAATCACTATTTTTGTATATCTGCTTTGCACAAAACAGGTTTGCAAGCTTTTTATGATCACTTGCAATCTTTATTGCCTATGCCAAAAGTGGAAGATCAGTGTATCAAAGTGAATGCTTGTCACATAGTCTTGGTGGGTCGTCCAAACGCGGGAAAATCCACACTCTTTAACGCTTTGGTTGGTGAAAATATGGCGCTTGTGAGTGATATACCTGGCACAACACGCGACACTGTCTGGAAATTGTATGAAGATAAAGCAGGAAAGAAAATTTGTCTCTTTGATACGGCAGGTATCAGAAGACGTACACGTGTTAATGAAGATCTTGAAAAAATGAGTGTCTCAGCAGCGCGTGATGCTTTGCGCTTTGCCCATATTGCATGTCTGCTTGTGGATGCTACGATGCCTTTGGAAAGGCAAGATTTGCGTATTATGAGTGATTTATGCAAAAATGGCCGTTGTGTTATTTTGATAGTTAATAAGATTGATTTAGTGCGTGACCCAAAGCTTTTGATGAAACAGATTAATAATTTTTTTCTGCGGCATTTTACAGATTTGTTAAAACCTATTGTTTTGCCTGTATCTGCAAAAAAAAGTTTGGGTGTACGAAAAATATTGCCTGCGATTCATTATGCTTATAAAGCGTGGGATAAGCGTGTTGGCACTTCCCTTTTAAACAATAAATTAGCTGACTGGTTAAGCGAACTAGCACCACCTCGTGTTGGAGGTCGTACTGTGAAGGTTCGTTTTATTACACAAGTAAATAAGCGTCCACCGACATTCTTATTATCTGTGAGTAATACCAAAGGTATGACGGATGCCTATTTGCGTTACTTGAGAAATAAAATACAGAAAGAGTTTGGATTTGAAGAAGTGCCTGTGCGGATGATGGTGCGCTCTTCTAAGCGTGAGCGTTCATAGTTGCTCTTCGAGGTCTCTGTATGTGGTTTGCATCATAGAGCGTTTTCGGTTTGTTGATAATGTATGTGTAACGGTTGTTTCATGCCAGTGATGAACTAAAGCTGCATATTTTTTCAAAATACGGGACTGTCTGTACAGATCTTGTAGTAATGCCTCAAAAAAAGGTTGAGCGCGAAAGTCTTGCTCTTCTATTTTGATAGTTTTGCGCTTTGTGGCGTTTAGTGAGCGTGGTGTGATAATATGATCTCCATACTCACGCTCTGGCCATTCATGTATAGCTAAAAGCGCTGCAAAAAAAAGTAATATCGCTATACAGGCAAGTGTTGTTAAAAGCTTGTCTTTTTTCACACTGGCACCCCCCACTACATTATAGCGTAGATGTATTCAGTGGACTATAGCTCTTTGGGGAACAAGACGCCGCAAGAAACAATACGATTATCGCTGTTGATTGCACTTTCATGGCGTAGACAAAGCCATGATCTCTCTGATTGTTTTATGTCTAATGCGTTGAGTATTTTGTCTGAAGTGTCTGGTAAAATTGGGGTGATATATAAAGCAATACAGCGAATCATCTCAAGTGTTGTGAAAAGCGCGTTTGTAAGCTTTTCAAAATTCTTTTCTTTAAAGAGTTGCCAAGGCTTTGTGTGATCCACGTAACGGTTGCAATCAGCGATCAGAGACCACAGTTTTTCACAAAAACGTGTAATCTGATATGATGTCATATGTTTTGTTAAATCGTCTTTTAAGCTGTATGTATTATTTATTATGTTTTTATCGTATGTTGCGGATAACAAATGTGCTTTGTAACGCACAAACATAGATGTGGTGCGTAAAATCAAGTTGCCTAAATCGTTGCTCAAATCAGCAGTTGTGCGCTTTATGAGAGCTTCTTCAGAGAAATATCCATCTGAGTTGAAGGGGGCTTCTCTTAATAGAAAATAGCGTGTAGGCTCTGGTCCAAATTTATCGAAAAGTTCGTTTGGATCTATAATGTTACCAAGAGATTTTGACATTTTTTTCCCTCTGTTGATCCACCATCCGTGTGCCACAACACTTTGTGGAAGAGGAAGTTTTGCCGCCATAAGAAAAGCAGGCCAAAAAATTGCGTGAAAACGCAAAATATCTTTTCCAATGATATGTACAGATTCTGGCCAATAGGTGAGAAAGTGCTCTGAGTTGGTGTCAGGATATCCTAATGCTGTAATGTAGTTACACAGTGCATCAATCCAGACATAGATAGTAAGTGCAGGGTCGCTGGGTGTTGGGATTCCCCATGTCACACTTGCGCGTGAAATAGAAAGATCTTCCAAACCTTGCTCTACAAAGCTAATGACTTCGTTAAAACGCTCTTTTGGCTGTACAAACAAGGGATTTTTTTTAAAAAAATCGAGCAGAGGTTGTTGAAATTGTGAGAGGCGAAAGTAATGTGTTTTTTCTTCTATAAGTTCTACATCAGCGCCGGTAGGCGCTTTGCCATCGACAATTTCTTTTTCTGTGTAAAAGCACTCGTCTTGTGCTGCGTACCACCCTTTATAAACGCCAGAATAAATGTGGCCATTTTGTTCTAAAGTTTTCCAAAAGTGTTGCACAGATTTGATGTGGTCTTGGTCAGTTGTGCGAATAAATCTATTGTGTGAAAGATTAAATTTTTCAAACAAGTCCTGAAAATGCTTAGCATGCACTGTCGCATGCTTTAAAGGGGATTGCGCATTCTTTTCTGCGGCTCTCTGCACTTTGATGCCATGCTCGTCAGTGCCGGTCAGAAAAAATGCGGGTACACCTTGCTGGCGATAGAATCGCGCTAGTGCATCTGCAATGATTGTTGTATAAAGGTGTCCGATGTGTGGCTTGGCGTTTACGTAATAAACTGGTGTGGTAATAAATTTTGATTTAGAGTTCATGTTGTATACCAAATGATATCAGGGTTGTTGCTAAACGCGATACGGGTAAGCCAGGAAGTGCAGAGGGTGACCCATTGATGCTTTTGACAAATGCATAAGCTTTGGTGTGTAAGCCCCAACCAGCTGCAAGGCCATTCCATTCATTGCTTTGAATGTATTTGCGCATTGCCTGTTGTGAAATTTTTCTGAATTGTATGCGCGTAACGGTTACCGAAAGAGAGCGACGATTTCCTAGAGCAAGACACATGCCTGTCATAATCTGGTGGCGTGTATTGTTGAGAAGATCCATCATCTCCAAGGCTTCTTCTGGAGACTGTGGTTTTTGCAAAATCTTATGGCTTTTATAGCCTATTGTATCGCCTGAAATAATAAGGGATTCAGGATGTGTTTTTTGAATGGTTTCGACTTTTTCGAGTGCCATGCGCTTAACATAGATGCGTGGATCTTCGTTGGGAAGAGGCGTTTCGTCAATGTTTGCAGGCAAGCACTGAAAGGGAAGATCAAACATCTCTAAAATTTTCTTACGGTTTGCAGATTGCGATGCAAGAATGATGGGCGGTGATGCTTTGCTCATAGCGGACTAGAGTCTTTTGACGATGCGGCCACGGTCTAAGGAGTATTTAGAAACCTCCATAGTAACGCGGTCTCCGCGCAAAACGCGGACTCTGTGTTTGCGAATGCGGCCAGAAATGTGTGCCACAGCTGCCAATGTTCCTTCAGGAGCTGATCCAAGAGCCTTGATAACGGATTCGCGGTTTAATGTGACACGAAATTTGCCGCCAGGAAGCTGATCTTCAACATAGCCTTCAATGATAATAATATCTTCTTCTTTTTCCATTCATAACCTCACAGCACCCTGCACAAAATCTTAGCATTAAGGAGACACTGATGCAATATTGATGTTTGTGGCTCTGATGTTTTTTATGGTAAAATGAAACATGGTTGTTATCAAAAGTATGAGTGAGATATCTGCGCGCTATGACACATTTTTCCTGGATATGTGTGGTGTGCTTATTTTTACACAAAAGCCCATTCCAGGTGCAAGTGAATGCTTGCGCGCACTGAAAAAGGAAGGAAAACAAATAATACTGATCACAAATGCGCCAAATGGCAGTGATGCCCTTCGCGATTCTTTGCGTGATTATTATTTGCCAGATGTGGATGATCTTTTGGATAAAATAGTCACCGGAGGCGATATGCTTGCTGATAAAGTGGCTGAGGCCGATATGAAACTTCCTGCCAAAGTGTTTTTCTGGGGTAATCACGCGTATGTGCCAGGGCAAGATATGACATCACACATCCGTGAAAACACAGCTATGTTTCAGACAGTTGAGTCACCGGAGGATGCTGATTTGGTTGTTTGCTTCAAGGTGGCTGCTGAAATTTGTGAGCAAGCTGATTACATATTAGATGAAGCAGATAGAAGATTTTTAGAATTCCTGAAGTCACGCAACATCCCGCTTTTTGTTCCTAATGCAGATATTGTTGCACCAAATGGTGACAATCGTGTCTCCATTGTGTCTGGTTTTTTTGCGCATATGTACGCTGAAATGGGCGGTCCTGCTATCACCATGGGGAAGCCAGGAACCGCCATTTTTGAAAGAGCATATAAATTAGCTGGATTTCCCACTAAAGAGAAAATAGTCATGGTTGGCGATACGCTGGAAGCAGATATCTTGGGCGGAAATGCCTTTGGTATTGACACAGTTTTGTTGCGTGGCGGTAATTTTGGTGGCAAAAATAGTTTTGCACGTCATGAATTGGGCAACATTAAGCCTACGTGGATTGCAGATAAATTCTCTTATTAGAGGATATGATTCTATATATATGATAAAATGCGTGTGGATGCTGAATTTTTGTATAGAGCAAGGAAGCTTTAAAAAGAAATGGAAAATGTTTTAATAGATATTGTAATTTATATTGCAGTAGGTTTAGCCGTATCTTTGTTAGCAAAGCAGTACAACTTTACGCCTATGCTGGGTTATATTGTGGCCGGTGTTTTTATTGGCCCGTATGCATTTGACGTTATTTCTTTAGAGCAATGGAGTCATTCAGCGGGTGAGTATGGTGTCGTCTTCCTGCTATTCACCCTGGGGTTAAGCTTTACTTGGAATAAGCTTTGGGAGCTGAGATATTACGTCCTCCTTGTAGGCAGTCTACAGGTGCTTTTATGCGCCGTGGTTGCTGGATCTTTCTTTTATTTTTGCGGTGTGTATTTAGGAATATCCTTATTTTTAGGTGTCATTTTTGCCTTTTCGTCTACTGCCGTTGTGGGAGAAATTCTTTCAGAAAGAAATGAATACGCTTCGAAGCACGGGCGTATCACTTTATCCATACTTCTGTTTCAAGACTTGGCCG
This sequence comes from Alphaproteobacteria bacterium bin98, assembly GCA_002238905.1. Lineage (GTDB taxonomy): Bacteria > Pseudomonadota > Alphaproteobacteria > Bin98 > Bin98 > Bin98. The sequence goes on from MPNG01000012.1 coordinate 8,939, forward strand.
TGCTTTTTGTCTTGGTTTGGGCAAAGCTTTTGAACGCGCAGTTTACAGGAAGCTTGCTGGTTGCTGCGATGCACGCTCTTGTAAAGGCCGTGATTATTATGATCATTTGTGCTCTTTTGTGGAAGTTTATTTTGCGACCTATTTATCGTTGGGTGAGCGCCACTAAGCGCTCTGACCTTTTGACCAGCATGATGCTTTTGATGGTTTTGCTTTTGTCCCTTTTGACAAACTTGGCGGGCCTTTCTCCAGAATTAGGAGCTTTCCTTGCAGGTATGCTTTTGGGTGATACAGAATACCAGTCTCAGGTAGATGTTGATATTAAACCTTTCCGCTATTTGTTGCTTGGATTGTTCTTTATCACCATTGGTATGAGTATGAATACTCAAATATTTGTGACGAATTTCTTTACAGTTCTGATGATGCTTTCTGCGCTTATTATTCTGAAATTTTCTATTATTTTTGGTATTTTAATGGCTTTTGGGCGTGTTTTTCCATCAGTTGCGGTACGTGTAGCCGGTGCTTTAGCGGGTGGTAGCGAATTTGGACTTCTTTTGTTGCAGAGAGGAAAAGCCGGGCTTACGATGACAGTGCAACTAGCGGATATTTTGGGTTTGGTGCTCATTTTGAGTTTAGTCTTAACGCCATTTTTGATTAGAGTGACCCGTGTTTTTTCACAAAAATTATTACTATCATCGCAAGAGGAAGAATTTTCAGGTGATAAAGACGTTCCTATGTGCGATCACGTTGTGGTGGCTGGTGTAGGGCAGGTGGGTTACACTATACTGCGTGTGTTTCAAAAATTGCGTATTCCTTATATAGCTATCGATAACAGTGTCAAAAGAGTCAGGCAAATACAAAAAGAAACCGAAGGGGTCTTTTTTGGTGATGTTTCAAAGCTTGAGATTTTGAAAAAAGCTCATATAGAAAACGCCAAAGCTTTTGTTGTGTGTACGGATCACTTTGCAAATGCAGAGCAAATCCTCAAGATTATGCGAAACCAAATGCCGCATCTTCCGATTATTGTGCGCGTGCAAACAGTATCTCAAATTGAAGTGGTGCGTAAATATGGGGGTGTTCCTATTGCCCCGGACCTTGACGCTGTGAGCTTAAATATAGTTTCACATACTTTGCATGCATTGGCGTTTTCAGAAGACCGTATTGAGCACACTTTGCATGAATTGCGTTTACAAATGAGGGCTAGATAATGATTGCGTTACTAATACTTTTTCTATCATTTTCCACGCATATTGAAGCAAGTAGCGTGACGAAGGACCTAAGATGTATGGTGTTGTGCTCCCCCTACAACTGCGCTGAAAGCGCTCATTTTCTTTGGTGCATGATGCATTGTACGCGCTCCCTTTATCACAATGACTTAGGGCGGTGTGCAAAAAGTTACTTTGATATGTGTGCAAACAAAAAGGGAAGCTGCCAGAGTGTTTTGAGACAGGAATTGGGCAGTGAATTTGAGGAAGGTATTGCCTTGTTTTGCGATCTTACGCAGCAGTTTTATGTGGCAGAAAATGAGCAAAGCCCATCTGTGAAGAAAGAGCTGTTTAGCCACGCTTTGAATGATGTGCCGAGCTTACGTCAATTATCAAATTATGCCAGAAAGGATTGATACTCAATGATAAAAAATAAAAAAGGTTTTTCCCTCATACCCGACGCTTATGGGATTGTTTTGTTTTTGAATGTGCTGGTATGTGTGCTGGCGTATTTTTGTTATGGCTGGGATATTCGGAAAATAGGGGAAACTTGGACGCACTCTATGTGGTCGCTGTCTTCTTTTACATTGGGGATATTGATGACCTTTGTGTTGGGTTATGTGCTTGCAGTATCGCCTTGGGTTAAAAAAATGCTTCATGCTTTCGCTCAATGGCTGCCTGTCAAAGGCATTTATTTGAGCACATTTTTAATGGTAGCGTTTTTATCATTGATTAATTGGGGCCTTGGTTTAGTCGGTTGCGCAGTTCTTGCGCGCACACTTGCTGCTATTAAAAAAGATATAAACAAAACGGCTCTGGTAATGTCCTCATATGCAGGATTTATTGTTTGGCACGGTGGTTTGACAGGATCTATACCTCTGATTGTTTCTTCCCATTTAAATCCACTCAAGCATATAACAGGCACAATACCTTTGTCAGAAATGCTATTTTCTTCCTGGCATCTAGGGTTGATTGCTGTGATGGTTGTCTTTCTGGGAATAGCCTCTTGGATTTTGCCATATGTTATGAAAGAGCAAAATACAAAAGAAATTCAGGAGTCAGAAGTTGCGGCAACGACTGCGCCTCCAATTAGGCGTGTTGAGCGTATAACCACCCTTTTCTTTTGCTTAATTGGTTTGGTTAATCTTATTTATATCGTTCAGGAATCTGTGTTGATTGATATGCATGTGGTTAATATGCTTTTCTTCTTTGTAGGTTTATTGCTGCATAAAGGATGGACGCCTTGTTTGGCTGCTTTGACGTGTGGTGTCAAAAATATTGTGCCCATTATTTTTCAATTTCCTTTATATGCGAGTATTGCTGGTTTGTTAGAAAAAACAGGCATGGGGAATGATATGGCGCATTTCTTTCTACAGTTTGCAGATAAAGATAACCTTTCGTTTTTAACATTTCTGTCAGCCGGTTTGATAAACTTGATGATCCCATCTGGCGGAGGGCAGTGGGTGATACAAGGTCCAGCTACTATGCAAGCAGTAGCTGAATTGGGAGCTTCTTTTCCACATGTTATTCAAGCGTTGGCGTGGGGAGATTCATGGACTAACTTGATTCAGCCTTTCTGGATGCTCCCTGTATTATCATTGTGTCGCATTGATTTGCGAGACTTATTACCGTATTGCATGTACTATCTGATCATTAGTGGAGTCGTGATGGGTGCATACTTTCTTCTGTGGAGTTAACAATGAAGTATTCAAATATTATCTTTCTTGTATTTTTGGCACTGCTGGGATTTTGTTGTTTCTCGGGGTGTGTGCCTCCTTTTGATGTGTTACCAATAAGGGCATCTGCGCTCTTTTTCATCTTTATATCCATTATTGCTTCTGTGGTGATGAAAGGTGCGAGACTGGGGGTTGCATCGTTTTGTGGCTTAAGTTTGATCTCTATTGCTGGAATCATGCCGTTTTCATCGGTGATGTATGGATTTTCACATGGTACACCTTGGCTTATTTTCTTTGCTTTTTGTTTTAGCAAAGCTTTTATGAATTCTGGGTTAGACAAATACATATCGTCTTGGCTGATGAAGCGTGTGCAAGGTAGTGCGCCGCTTTTTCTTCGCTGGGTGGTTACTTTGGATTTTGTGATTGCGCCATTTGTTCCTAGTAACGCCGCGCGCGCAGGTAGTTCTTCTGTTCCTATTATTTCTGGTGTTATTCACCAGTTAAAAGCTCAGCACGGCTCAAAAGCCAATTCCACCGTGCACTACTTAGTCATGGGTGCTTTTATTGGTAATTTGATTTCTAGTGCCACGTTTTTGACAGGAACGGCTCCGAACCTCCTGGCGCTTTCGTTGGCACAAGAAATAACGCAATATAGCATTACTTGGCTGGATTGGTTTGCATATATGGCCATTCCTGCTGTTATGGCTGTGAGTGGTATCTTTTTTGGACTTTCTCGTATTATGGGTATTAAGAAAAAAGATTTTTTGGCCATAGAAGCATCTTCTACAAAGGATGTAAAAGTTGGAGGAAAAATGTACGCCTTGATAGGAATATTCCTTGTGGTGCTTTTTCTTTGGATGTTTGGACGTATGTGGGGTATTTCTGAATCGCAGTCTGCATTTTTGGGAGTGGCTCTTTTAGTGTTAACCAATGTTTTGTCTTGGGATGACGTTATTAAAAATGAAAAAGCTTGGGATAACTTTTTTTGGTACGGAGCGTTTTTAGCCATTGCTAGCGGACTAGGAAAAATGGGAGTATTTGTGGCGTTAGGAGATATGATGTCTTCTGGTTTATCGGATTTTTCTCCTATTGCTTTGTATCTGATTGGTGGTGCTGTTTACGTAACATCGCATTATTTATTTGCAGGGATATCACCACATGTTGTCAGCTTATTGCCTGTGTTTTTGCTTATGTTTTTGGCCAAAGGTGTTCCGCCGTTTGTGGCTGTTATGACTTTGAGCAGTCTCTCCGTGTTATCGGCGGCAGTGACCCATTTTGGCTCTACAGTGAGTCCGCTTTTTTATGGACTAAATGCTGTTAGCACAAAGGTTTGGTGGCGTGTGGGAGGGCAGTGTGGACTGTTTTTCACTGTCGTGATGTTGGGGTATGGTTTGTGTGTATGGGCGCTGGTGTAAGCACGCCCTGTAGGATTCGAACCTACGACGCACGGCTTAGAAGGCCGTTGCTCTATCCAACTGAGCTAAGGGCGCTTTACACAAAATGATAACTCAATATGGCGAAAAATAGAAGTGGTGATTGACAAAAAACAAAAATCGTAATAACCTTTTTAGGTAAGGAGTTTGATGTGGCAAAGAAAAAGAAAGATCTTATAAAGTTGGTCAGTACAGCTAACACAGGCTACTTCGTAGTGCGTCATCGCATTTCAAGGTATGGGGCGCCTAAACTTTCTTTAATGAAATACGATCCGCGTGTGCGACAACGTGTTGAATTTAAAGAGAAACCATTAAAATAACTTTGAGGGCCGGATTAGCTCAGGGGCCAGAGCGGCCGATTTGTAATCGGTTGGTCGGGAGTTCGAATCTCTCATCCGGCACCACTTCATGGCTGGACATTCTAAATTTAAAAATATCCAACACCGCAAGGGTGCGCAAGATAAGAAGCGAGCTAAGCTTTTTGCACGATTTTTGCGAGAAGTCTCTGTAGCGGCCCGCGATGGAGAAAACCCTGATTTTAATGCGCGACTACGAACAGCCTTAAGCCAAGCACGTAATAACAATGTGCCTCGTGATAATATTGAGCGTGCTATTAAGAAAGCACAGGAAGTAGAGAACTTAGAGCATATTACATATGCTGGCTATGGGCCTTCAGGAGTAGCTGTAGTGGTGGAATGTACCACAGACAATCATCGTAGAACGGCATCTTCTGTGCGCGCATGTTTTTCACGCTTAGGTTATGAATTAGTTGAGCGTAATGCAGTTTTGTTTCAGTTTAAGCGTTTATCTTATATTGATGTTCCGAAAGAGCGTATTGTTGGTGAATTAGCACTTTTAGAGTTTGCAGAAGCTTTGCAGGCATCAGAAATATTAGAGGAAGAGGACGCACACCGTTTTCTTTGTGAAACTAACATTTTTTCAGAATCTCGTGACAAATGCGACTCTCTTCTTGAAAATAATATGGCAGGAGTGGTCTCAGGGCTTTTATGGCATCCGCATACATGTGTACAATTAGATAATGCTGATTGTGAAAAATTACAAAAGCTTGTACAGATTTTAGAGGATGCAGATTGCGTGGATGACGTCTTTACAAACGCGGAATAATACTTATATATTGGGCATTGACCCCGGACTGAGGCATACAGGATGGGCTGTCGTGTCTTTTTCGCAAGGCAAGCTAACGTTTGTATCTGCTGGCGTTGTGGAACCTCCTACATCCCTTTCTTTATCTGAACGTTTGGCTCACCTTTCACGGGGTATTGAGGAAGTCATTCAAAAATTTAACCCAGCTGTTGTTTCTATTGAGAAAATTTTTGTCAATAAAAATCCTGCTACTACTCTTATCCTAGGCATGGCGCGTGGTGTTGTGATGGCTGTGCCAGCCTTTTCGCATATTCCAGTCATGGAATACGCTGCCAATAGTATTAAAAAAACGGTCACCAGTGCAGGGCACGCAAGTAAAGCGCAAGTGGCAGGTGTTTTACGTTTAACAATGCCCTCAATGCCCAGTGAGATGACAGAAGACGCTACAGATGCACTTGCAGTGGCTGTATGCCACGCTTATACGATGAGGAGCCAATGTTTGCATATTTAAAGGGTATCCTTCGAGGATGTGAAGGTATTAATGCTATTTTGGATGTTCGTGATGTGGGATATGCTGTTTTTGTTCCGCCGTCTTATGAAGGGGCAATACAAATTGGTGGCACTTACCCATTTTATATCGCAACTGTTGTGCGTGAAGACCAAATTAGCCTTTATGCTTTTCATACCAAAAAAGAAAAATCATTGTTTCTGTTGCTAACAGATGTGCAGGGTGTTGGAGGGCGTCTGGCCCTTGTTATTCTTGCCTATGGAACCGATGAGCTTTTACAGGTCCTGAAAGCAAAAGATGCTGCGGCGCTTGAAACAATTTCGGGTGTTGGGAAAAAATTGGCGGATAGATTAGTGCGCGAGTTATTTGAAAAAGTTATGAAAACGTTCCCATATGGCAATATAAGAGATGTACAGCATCACAAAGAGGTGTATAATGCCCTATCCAATTTAGGTTACAAACCTCATGAGGTTAAAGTACTGATTAATGAATGCTTGCAACAACGCAAGGATGCGACATTAGAGGAGTTAATTCTCGATGTTTTGCAAAAGGTAGGACACAAATGAAGAATACAGAAAGGATCTTTGCACCTGTAGATCAACCAGAAGATCAAGAACCACAAGCGATTTATAGGCCCGTTAAGCTTAACGATTTTATAGGTCAGCAAGAAGTCACGCAGCGCTTAACGATTTTTATTGATGCAGCGCTTAAAGAGAGTCGTGTGTTAGACCATGTGATTCTCAGTGGACCCCCTGGACTTGGTAAAACAACGCTTGGAAGCATTATAGCGAAAGAGTTAGGTGTGGGTATACGCATCACGGCAGGGCCGTTACTGACACGTCCTGGTGATCTTGCGGCAATTTTAACAAATCTTCAGGCACATGATGTTTTGTTTATTGATGAAATACATAGGCTCACAACCTCGGTGGAAGAAACGCTTTATTCTGCCATGGAAGACTTTAGGCTTGATATTGTTTTGGGAGAAGGGCCATCTGCGCGTGTTGTACAAGTGCCTTTGCCGCGTTTTACGCTTATTGGCGCCACTACACGCTTAGGGTTGATTACACGACCTTTGCGTGAACGATTTGGTATTCATGAAACTATGCGCTTTTATAACACAGAAGACCTTACGACTATTTTGCGTATGGCTTCTGATCGCCTCTCCCTCTCTATAGAAGATGACGCATTAGCTGTTTTAGCAAATTGTTCTCGCGGAACGCCACGCATTGCCCTGCGACTGATTAGACGTGTCTACGATGTTGCTTTGTATAGAAAGTGGACAATTCTCAAAAAAGAAGATGTCTTTAATGCATTAAAAGAACTCGATATTGACAAAAATGGCATGGATGTTCTTGATCGCGCCTACATTGCGGTTATTGGAGGACGCTACAAAGGAGGTCCAGTGGGCATAGATACGCTCGCGAGTCTGCTTTCCGAGCAAAAAGATGTCATAGAAGATACAGTGGAGCCATACTTAATAGCACGCAACCTGGTAGATAAAACGCCACGAGGTCGCATGCTCACTGAGGAAGGGAAAGAATATTACTCTCAAATCGGTTTAGGAGGTGGCGCGCTGTAATTACAAGAGAGGGCATACATGTTATTGTTATTTTGTTTTTATTTTTTCTTACAAGCTGATGCGGCGGATACGTTTACACAGCAGTATGATAGTGAAAGTAAAAAGAAGTTGTGGCTGTGTAGTAAAAGGATGATGGAGCGCTTTGATAAAGATGATGTGTGGGATTGTTGTGTAAAAGCGGGGGATTTGCTTCAAAAGAATGTAACGGATTTGCATGAAGAAGTGGCTGCATGCTATTCAGTTATATGGATCAAATACGGTGTATTCAGTGCCTTTGGACACATAAAGGCTAAAGCGTTGAACATGTTGGATGTATGCAATGAGGTGGAGGGGGCTATTTCTTTAAGATCACCTTCCTTTGAGCCTCAAGAGCCTTACTCTGATCTGCAGACTTTTGTTGAAGATTTACGAAAAGCATACGACGATAAAAGAGGGGGAGAATTGTCCCAATTAACCCATATGCTTTGTAATCAGGCTTTGTGTTACAAAGAAAACATAAAAGATTCTGTGTGTGTGTGGAAGGCGATGCTGCAGCATGCTATGTATTTGCGATATGCGCCGTTAGACACTCAAAATGTTTCGCAATCTTACCTAGATGCCTTGAGGCCTCTTATGCCGTCATTGATTTTTCCAATGTTTGAAGAGTTTCAGCAGATAACTGAGAATCCTATATTGAGGGTTTTGGGTGTATCGGTGAAGACGGTCAATGATCGCACTGTTTTGGAAGAAACGTTTATTCATTTTCTTCATTTAAAATTAGAGAGTTTTAAAGGGTGCTGCCCAGATCCGAGCTACTTCACTCTTAATCTTGCTCGGATTAGAGCCTTGCTTTTTAGAGCAGTATGCTTCGCTGCGCATAATTAAGCTAAGTCCATCTCCTATAGGGATTACTGAGCTGTGCAGGTGTTTTTGTTGCGTTAACCACGTATTAAAGAAATGGACAGTGTTTCCAAGATCACTATCTTTTTGTAGTACGCGACCGCGCATAAAGAAGTTATCCACCACAATAAAACCGTTAGGTTTGAGGGATGTTTGCACAAGGGTTTTGACTGCTGGTAGCGATGATTTTTTATTGGCATCGATAAAGGCCATATCAAAGGTTGGTTGTGTATATGTTGTGAGTAGCTCTAGGCCATTTGATGCATGAAACTCTATGCGATCTGAGACACCTGCTGTTTGCCATGCTTTGCGCGCTACATTTATGTTTTCGCCGTTTTCTATGTCACATGTCACAACATGCGTGTTTGGGTGCGCTAGGGCCATCCAGAGGCTACTGTAGCCATAAAAAGTGCCCATTTCAAAAACAGATCGCTTTTGAGTCATTTTGAGGAGCATAGATAAAAATGCCCCGACAGGTGGTGATACGCTTATGTTGTGTTTTGCGTGTTTATTAATAATAGCGCGTAATTCTTGTAGGCAAGATGGTTCTTGGGTGGGGAATTGTTGAGTGTACTGTGTGAATTCTTTCGAAAAAATCATCGTCGTGGTGGGCGCTATAGGATTCGAACCTATGACCTACTGATTAAGAGTCAGCTGCTCTACCAACTGAGCTAAGCGCCCGCAACCCACTTAAAGAATAGAAAAGTTTTTCCACTTTGTCCAGAGTTTTTTGCATCTTACAGGTTGATGGTGTTCCTGTGTCGTGATGCTGAGGCTATAATGCCCATAAGTATAAAATTTGATATTAAAGCGCTTCCACCATAAGACAAAAAAGGTAAAGGCACACCCACAACGGGCAAAAAACCGCATACCATAGCAATATTAACGCTTGTGTATAAAGCAAAAGAAAAAATAAGACCGGAGCTTGTATAGGATCCGAAATAACTGCGTGATACAAGTGACACGCGCACGCCGTAAGAGATAAGTATGAGCAATAATACTATAACCAATATTGATCCGATAAAACCAAACTCTTCTGCCCAAGAGGAAAAAATAAAATCTGTATGTTTTTCTGGAAGAAAAAGAAGCTGAGATTGTGATCCTTTACGCCATCCTGTTCCAAAGGCACCTCCTGATCCAATAGCAATACGTGACTGATTAATTTGGTAAGACTGACTACTGAGGTGAGCGCTTGGAGCAATAAACGTTAAGATACGGTCTCTCTGATATTGGTGCAACACAAAATGCCACACGGCGGGAGCACTGAGGGTAACGGCTGCCAATAAAATGAAGAAAAACTTTTTATTCATACCGGCAATATAACAAACAATAAGGCCTGACATGACTAAAATAAGAGCCGTTCCTAAGTCAGGTTGTTTTAGTACCAAAAGCGAAGGTATGCCCACAATAGCTGTGGGAATAATAAGGTTTGAGAAATGTTTGATTTCTGCAGTGGCGTATGATGCCAGGTAGCGCGCTAATGAAAGCACCATGGTTATTTTCACAAATTCTGAGATTTGTAAGGAAAATGGACCGATTTTTAACCACCTGTGTGTACCTATGGTTGGTGTGGTAAACAAACTAATAAACAAAGCTAAACAAATTATCATATGCAGAAGGTGTGCTTTATCGAAAAAAATACGCAAAGGAGAAAACGCTGCAATGAAAAAGCACGCATAAGCCAAAAAAGTATGGAGAATTTTTTTGCTGCACAACACATCGCCCACAGAAAATGATAGTAATTCCAGAAAGCTGCAAGAAACCAATATAGTCATGACTGTAATTTGTGTAAAGCTAAGAAAATGTAGGTTATTGGGTGTTTTGATCATGATTGGTATTGCACCCTTTAGGATAGCATAAGGGTTTTGGTTATATAAACAACTTTAAGCATGTGCTAAAAGTTGCCCTTTCTCGTGTAATGTAAGTGCGTGTTGTAGAATTTCTTTTGCTGCGTGTGCCGCAAATCCGCTTCCCCACAATTCATGTTCACCAATGACGGTAATAGCTAGAAGCGGTTGGTTTGTGGGTGCAAACCCTGTGAAAATTGAATGGCTTCGTAAGGCGTAAGGAAGCATGCTCTGTTTTTTCTCTTTTTGTACGTGTGCGACCTGCGCCGTTGAAGTTTTGCCACCCATGAGCATTTTATCGTTTTTGATACGTGCTTTGTATCCTGTTCCATGTTCTTGATTAATGGTGTGATGAAGCATGAGGCGTAGTGTGTTGCGAATAGCGGGTGTTATGCCTAAATCAACTTTTGCTGGTGGATTTTTGTATAAAAGCACAGAAGGAGGGACAGAATATCCACGCAAAATGTTTGCCATCATCTGTGTGAGCTGAAGAGGTGTTAAGGCAATGCGCCCTTGTCCTATAGCAAGCATTGCAGAGTCAGCGCCGTACCATGGCTGGTATGGTGTGTAAGTTTTAGGATTATGGTGAGGCAATATTCCTGACACTTCATAAGGTAGATCGACATGCGTTAAGGAACCCAAACCTAATTTTTTGGCAGCGGCAATAACAGCAGAAGAGCCAATTTTCAACCCAAGCTGATAGAAAAAGATGTTGCAGGATTGTTGAATAGCTTTGTTGAGGTCTGTGTGTTGATGTCCTGTATTTTGCCAGCAATGTAGTGTGCAGTTCCCAAGCTTGAACGCTCCATCGCAAAATACGCTGAATGAGCTTTCTCCTTTGGCAAGAGCGGCATATGCCGCTACAATTTTAAAAATAGATCCCGGTGGAAAAAGGCCAGATATTACTCGGTTGCTTGCGCCTTTCATATTGTTATCCTGTTGATCGTGAGACACCATGGCTAAAATTTGCCCTGTTGGAATATGCATGACAACCGCATGTGCTGCCGGTACTGTTAGTAGCACACTTTCAACCTTTTTTTGAAGGTCTGCGTTAAGTGTCGTGAATATATGTTCTCCATTTTGAGGAGGCAGAGATTCTAAGTCTTTAATAAAAATACCTTGCGCATTAATCTTTCGTTGTAAGTGACCACAAGTCCCTCTTAAAGCTTGGTCGTGGGTAGCCTCTAGTCCGGAATGTCCTATTAACCCTAGAGGTAAACTTAAGTAGTGAGGAGGGAGCTTTTTTTCTGTAAAGTCTTCTTTGTTTGGGTAGCTTGTTTGGCCAATGATGCGCTTTGTGAGTGTGCTTATAGGGTAATGTCTGATATTACTGCGCTGTATAGAAATACCAAACTTTTGGCACTGCTGACTACGCAAACATGCCACTTCTGTTGCAGTAATATTTTTTTTAAGACAAAACTGTATTCCTTTTTTTATATTATTGAAAATGAGGCTTTTGAGTTCCTCATTTTGCACTAAGCATTTATTTATGATTTTTAAAGACTGAGGGTGAAATGCGTGATTTGTTGACAAGAAAGCGTGAAAGGCAAATCTGTTCAACGCTAATGGGCGTCTTAATCGATCATAGATGTTTCCTCTGATGGGTTCGATAGGGTAGCGGCGAGTAAAATTTTGTGCTGCTAAAGACCGCAAATCTTTATTGTGATAGATTTGTGTGTGATAAAGAGCAGCAATAATCATGCACTTTATGAGCAAGAAAGTTTTAAAAATACGTACGATTTTTTTATGACTGTGCAGTATCATGTGAGATAAGTGATCGTAGCAAATTATACGTTATGAAGTAGAGAAAAGGAAAAGATAAAAACATCGGAATTTTATCCACTAGAGAGGGCATGAAAGGCATAACGCTTTGCAAAATAACTGAACTTAGCACCCAGTCAGGTATACTGAGTGACAGAAGAAGCACAGATATTAAAAAGCTTTGAGTTAATGGAGGTATGGCGCGAAACAGTTTGCGCGTCAGAATGAGATAAACTTGAAGCGTAAGAGTAAGGCACGCGCTGTAGCCAATGGACATGCCGCCCAAGATATCATAAATACTACCAATGATTGTTGTGATAAAAGGAGAAAACGTTGGTCTGTGTGCAAGAACCAGTGCAAACATTTGAGTTGTAAGCAAAAAAGACCAACCAAAGGTGTAGTTTGTTGCGTGGTCTAGCAAAGATGTTAGCACACAGGTAATCATAAAAATTAGAAATTTTGCAAGACGATAGCGTCTAATGGCATTAAAGGTATTACGCATGATGACCTTGTTGAATAGCTGGCAGGATCATCACGTGTGTTGGAAAAAGATCCGACGATAATTCTAGAAAGGCTGCATCTTCTGTTTTATGTGTGATGGTGCCAATAGGAATATTAGAGGGTAAGTGCTGTGCGTTGCTGGATGTTTTGACCGGCAAGCCTTGTTTGACTTCGTCTAAAGAAGAGACGGCGGTGATTTTTATGCCATCCGGGGAGCCGGATAGAACGCCTTGGATGTCTTCTCCGATTGTTACGGGAATATGGGATCGTAAATCGTTAATCAGCTGTATGTACACAAAATCCCCTTGTACTTCAGAAATTAAGCCTATGAGACCTTGTTGGGTGATAGCTGCTTGACCGATTTGCAAATTATGTTTGCCGCGCTCAACCACAAGGGATTGCAGGTAAGGGTGTGAGGATACAAGTACGACACGTGCTAAGGATTGATAATCAATATCGTTGCGTGTTTTGGACAGCAGTGAATGCAAAGAAATATTCTCTTCTTTAAATTTCTGCATAATTTTTAATCGCTCGTGGAGTTTTTGGTTTTCTGATCGCAGTTTTGCTAACTCTTCTTGTTGGTCAATAAGTGCACCAATATTTTTAAAGGCGTGCAAAATATCGAGTATATAGCGAGATGAGGTGTGTAGTGCAGTATGAATGGTGTTCTTGAGAGCGTTTTGTGTGCTTATGCACATAGGTACTTTAAAGCGTGTTCCAAAGACAAAAAATAAGTTTAAAGCTATAAACAAGCAGGATGCGCCTAGTGTTTTATTTAAGTTTTTGGTTTTTCTCCTGGTATTCGTTAGCATTGTGTCTACATCTTATAAAGGGCGGTGTTTTTGAGTTGGCGCAGATGCTCAAGTGCATGTCCTGTGCCTATAGCAACGCATTTCAACGGATCTTCGGCTATAGTGACTGGAAGATGAGCTTCGTTGCGCAGAACAACATCTAATTCACGTAATAACGCTCCACCGCCTGTAAGAACGATGCCGCGGTCTGCAATATCTGATGCTAATTCAGGAGGAGTGTTTTCTAATGCGGATTTCACCGCAGCTACGATTGAGTTCACGGGCTCGTGAAGACTCTCTGCGACATCTCGTGAAGAAATCACCACTTGGCGTGGCACACCATGCAGAAGGTCGCGGCCTTTGACGGTAATCGTTTGGCTCAGTTTTGTTTTGAGTGATGCCGTTCCGATTTCTTTTTTAATTTTTTCGGCTGTGGATTCACCAATCAAGAGATTGTGTGATCGACGAATATATTGAATGATTGCTTCGTCCATTTTGTCCCCACCCACACGTACAGAAACGGCAAAAACAATACCACCTAAAGAGATCACAGCCACTTCAGTTGTTCCTCCACCAATATCGACTACCATAGATCCGTTTGGTTCTGTGACAGGAAGTCCTGCACCAATAGCAGCTGCCATGCTTTCTTCAATTAAGAAAACGCGAAACGCTCCAGCGCTTTCGGCAGATTCTTGGATGGCTTTGCGCTCAATGGCGGTGGCGTTGGAAGGAACGCAAATAACAAGCTCAGGGCGTACAAACAAAAATCCGCTACAAACTTTGCGTACAAAATATTTAATCATTTCTTCAGCTACCGCAAAGTCTGCAATGACTCCATCTTTTAAGGGGCGTACGGCTTGAATGTTTCCTGGCGTTCTCCCGACCATAAGCTTGGCTTCTTGACCAACTGCTAATACGCGTGTATTACCCCCTTTTTGTAGCTCAAGAGCAACAACCGATGGCTCATTAATAACAATGCCTTTTCCTTGGACATAAACGAGAGTATTTGCTGTGCCAAGGTCGAGGGCCACACCTTTTGTAAAATAACTTAAAAAACGCTTAATCATGATTGTCCTTATTTCTCGCTTGTTTGATCTCTTTCTTTATCTGTATCTGTGTTGGTCATTTTAGTAGAAGGGTTACGTGCTTCTTGAATAGCGTCTGCAAGAGATTTGATTTGAGCACCTACAATAATTTTATCTCCCAAGATGAAGCAAGGAGTTGCAGAAATTTCTAGCTCTTGAGCTAACATTGTGTCGTTAATAATTTGCTCAGAAAGCTCTGTCTGTTGTTTTTTTGCTTCAGGGGTCTTTGTTTTGATGCGCATAGCTGCCAAAATCCCTTCCGCTGCAACATCATCTGGGAATACAGAGGCCATCATTTTCTTGTAAAACTCTGGGAATTTTCCGGCTTTGTGTGCCATCATTGCATAAAGAGCAATTTTGGCAGACTCGTCTCCTAAGATAGGAAGGAAGCGAATGTTAATGCGTACATCAGGATTATCACGTAGCAGTTGAGCAAGAGAGTCCGCGCATGAACGGCAGTGTCCGCATCTGAAATCTAAAAACTCTGAAACCACGATAGGTGCATCGGCTTTTCCAAGGAAGGGGGTGTTAGGGGATCCTACCAAATCTGCTTGCTTTTCCACGACTTTTCTTTGCTGAGCAAGCTGCATATCTTCCATAGATTTTTGGCGCATTTTTTCAAAACCTTCAATAGTGACTTGTGAAATTTTTTCAGGTTCTTCTCGCAATGTTTCTAGAATTATATTTTTAATATCCTGCATTTTCCACAAAGCATACCCAGACATGCAAAGTGCGATAATTGAGATGAATTTGGTCAGTTTATTCATGATCCCTCCAATTAAGATTTTACACCTAGTTTTCCTTGTTTTCTAGGCTTTTTGTAAATATTCTGTTAGGTTTTTTTCAGATATGATTTTTATGCCCATTTTTTCCGCATCAAGGCGTTTTCTTCCGGCATTTTTGCCCACAATCAGAGCATATGTTTTTTGTGTGACGGAGGCTGTATAGCGATGGCCGCGCTCTTCTATCATGCTGATAATTTCTCTGCGTGTTTTATGTTCTAATGTGCCTGTAATGGCAAAAGTGAGGGATTTTGCATCTGTGTTTTCAGCTATATAGTTGATGTGGCTGTGCAAGTTTATTAAAATCTCTCTGTTATGTGGGTTTTTTAAAAAAGTAGAGAGTTTTTCAAAGCTTTTTTCTCCTAACCCATTATGTTCTAGTGTTCCCGCTTCATAAGATTTTATAAGCAAAAGTAAAGAAGGATATGTTTGGGCAATAATGCGCGCAGAGACACGCCCAATGGAAGGAATAGCAAGAGCGGATAGTAGGTGTGAACACGCTATAGTGCGTGCTTGACTAAGGTTGCGCACCAAAGCGGAAACCGCTTGTGTGCCCCACCCAGGCTCTTCTGTGAGTCGTTGGTGTTTTGTGGTATCTTGAGCAAAAAGAAAAAGATCCACTGGATTATTGATCCATCCCATGCTCATTAAATGCTTTAGCTGTTTTGACCCTAAACCTTGAATGTTGATCCCATCTTTTGATGCAAAGTGTGCTATTTTCTTTTGCATTTGGGCAAGGCAATGCATGTTTGAGCACAATAGTGTTGTGTTTTGTACAGTAAGTGTTTGCGCGCAAGAAGGACAGTTTGTGGGAGACCTGTAAGGTAGGGAGTTTTGTCCCTTTTTTGCGATAGAAACGAGATAAGGAATAACGTCACCGGCTCTCTTAATAATAACGGAATCTCCTACAGAAACACCTTTTTCTTTGATAAAGGAGGGGTTGTGCAAAGAAGCTTTGGTGATGATGACGCCGCCTACATTAATGGGTTCAAGCGTGGCAACGGGGGTAATACTTCCGGTTTTCCCGACATGATGCTGAATATCTAACAAAATCGTTTGGCCTTCATCTGAGGGAAATTTATGCGCAATGGCCCATCGTGGATGATGGCCTGTTGCGCCAAGAATGCTATGAAAATGTCGTTCGTTGACCTTATATACCATACCGTCAATATCCATGGGATAGTTTATGCGCTCTTGAGAGGCTTGTGTGAAAATATCTTGCAAATCTTGCATGGTATGCGCGATATGGTACGAGGGAGGGGTGATGTGTTCAGCGCGCAACCACTCCAGCGCTTGTTCTTCTGTCTCCAAGGTAACGCCGTAGAGGCTGTATCCCAAGAAACGCAAAGGGCGTGATGCCGTAACGCTGGGGTCTAATTGACGCAGTGATCCACTTGCGGCATTGCGAGGATTTACAAAGGTTTTGAGCCCTTTTTTCTCTTGATCATGATTAAAAGATAGAAAATCTTCTCGTGTAATGAAAATCTCTCCGCGCACCTCGCAGGTTATAGGTGTTTTGAGTGTTTTTGGTATGCATGCAATATGGTGAATGTTTTGCGTGATGTCCTCTCCGATATGCCCATCACCGCGCGTTTTCCCTTGCACGAGATCTCCTTTTTTGTAAATTAATGAGACCGCAAGACCATCAATTTTTGGTTGTGCTATAAGGCTGAATGGACGAAGCAAATCTTGTGTTATACGTTTAAAAAAAAGAGTGAGGCCTTTTTCATCATGAACTTTTGCTAGAGAAAGCAGAGGTGTATCATGATGAGCTTTTGAAAAAGTTGTGGTTGCTGAGGATACGCCTTGTGTAGGGCTATGAGATGTATCAATCCAAGCGTGTGTTTGCTCTATCTCTAAAAGCTCATTGTAGAGTGCATCGTACGCAGCGTCTGAAATCTCTGGATTGTTTTCACCGTAGTAAAGCTGATCGTGTTTCCGCACTTCTTCTTGCAAGTGTTGGTGGCGCTTTTGTATATTTTTTTTTTGATCATTTATCATGTTGTATGTGCCGAGAGTGGTTGATAAGATCAGCGATTAGGTTGTGTGCATTATGATTATGGCTATCTCCGGATAGCATGCGTATGAGTTCTTGCATACGATTTTCTTGCGATTCTAGTTTGGTTAGTGTGGATTGATAGACGTTGTTTTTTTTGCTTTTGGTGACCAAAAAGTGTGTGTCTGCAAAACATGCAATTTGCGGTGAGTGCGTGATGACAATAATTTGTTGTTTTTGAGCAGTTCTTGCTAACAATTCTCCTACTTGTTGGCACACATTGGGGCTAAGACCGGATTCTATTTCATCAAAAAGGAGTGATATTTGCGTTTGTTTTTCAAGTGTTACTGCTTGAAAAGCAAGTGAAAAACGTGCCAGCTCGCCACCGGATAATATTTTGTGTGGAGGAAGAGGCGTGCTTTGTAAGTTGTTTGTTTGTATGGTTAAAGTTACGCTATGCGCGCCGTATTGAGACCACTGCTCCTCCGGAAGAAGAGCAGATTGTACGGTAATGCTGCAATCAGGCATATCTATTTTTGCAAGAACGTTTTGTATGTCTTTGCCCAGTGCTTTTCCAGACTCTGTGCATGTTTGAGCGTTTTTTTCTGAAAGCGCCAACAGATCTTTGCGTGTGCTTTCCAGCTCTTTTTCCATCAATGCTAGATCTGCATCCAGGTGATCTAATCGTTGTAGCATGTGCTGAAGCTCTTTGAGCTTAGCGGGAATCTCTTGCTCAGTTATGTTATGCGTTTGCAGAATGTTTCTAAGAAGAGCGAGGCGCTCATTGCATGCTGTTAACGCTTTATCAAGATCATCATTTTCCAGGACATTTTCTGCTAAAGAAGAGGTTTCTTCTGTCAAGATGCTGTTTGTTTGAGAATGGGTTTCTAATGCTTCTGTGAGAGTGTTAAACGTTTGCTCTGTGAGCAAATCTTGCGCGTTCTCCAGTCGTTGCCTTACCTTTTGGATATAATCAGAAGACTGCGCGTTATGATCGAGAAGAGATCCTAACGCCATGAGGAGCTCGCTTAGTTTTCCATTTTCGATGAGCTGTCTTTGCTTAATTATTAACGCTTCTTCCTCATTTTCTTCAAAACGTGCGGTTTCTATATCAGTAATCTTTTCTTGTAAGTAGGATTTTGATGTATCAGGTGATGCTAAAATAGCGCGTAACTGCTGTACTTGCTTTTTATGTGTGAGCCATTTTTGAAATAAACTCTTCATTTCTGATCGTTGTTTTTCTTTTAGTAAGACAGGATAAAGAATATCTGTATGCGTTTCTGTGGCCCATAGAGAGGAAAACTGCTGAGATAGTGCAAGAAGATGCGTGAGTTGGGAGCGAATGTTTTTGTGTGGCTCTTTTGCTTTGTTGTGATGATACACGTTTGGTGTTCCGCTGGTGCGCACAAAGGTTGCATCTGGAAATGTGAGAGTAATCTGTGATGGGCGGTCAAGGTGCAGAGGCGGTGGTGTGCGGCGTGTTCCTTTTTCGCACAGTAAGGCAATAGCGTCAAACAAAAGCGATTTTCCGCTTCCTGTTGTTCCTGTAATAACTGTGAATTTGGGTGATGGTGTCAGGTGGGCGTGATGAAACAAACCAAAATTATCAACTTTGACTTGTTTTAACACACTCCCACCATGTTATGCATTTTTGATATGCTTTTTCAGTAATTCGTTTCCTAAAGGGTGCCAGCGTGATTTGGGGGATATTTTTTGCACACAAAACCTTGCCTCGTCATCAATAGCAAGAGCAATAAAGCACTCCGCAAGACGATAGTAGGCCTCATCTGTAAAGCGTGAGTTTGGATAAGTGTTGATGATTTCTCTGTAGCGGTGTATTGCGGGGAAAAAACCTTTTCTGTTTAAGTAAGTGTAGGAGTCTTGCATTTTAGCAGAGGCTAAAATGTCTTCCAAAATAGAGATACATTTCAGGCGTATTTCTTTTTTGAACTCTGGCGCTCTTTGCGCCAAAAGACGGAACGTAGCCAGAGATGCTAGTGCTTGTTTCTCTTCACGTTCTCCAGTGACTTGGTCAAAGAAGGAGAGAGCTTTTAACAAAATAACGTGATTGACTTCTGCGTGTGCAGGGTATATCTGCAAAAAGACGTCTGCATTGGCAATGGCGCTTTCATGGGTGCCGTTGGCGCGGTTTGCCATAATGAGTTGCAGCTGAGCTTCTGCTGCAAGTTTGTCATACGGATATAACTGAATGACTTTCTCGAATGCTTCGACGGCATCGGAAGCTTCATTGCGTTCGGCGTGTCGTTGGCCTTTTTCAAACCATCCAGATGCACCAGTATCAAAGGTTGTTTTCTTCTTTTTTCCCGACTTGTTTGAGCAAGCCGTGATAGAAATGAGAACAGCTAAAACGAAAAATAGAATCTTTGTCATGTCGTCATAAAGTATGATGATTTGCGTTGATTGTCAATGATAGAGATAAAGATGAAGAGAGATAAGGAAGGCTTCTCTGACACAGTTGTTCAAAAAAACTCTTCACTCATGACATGGGTGTGTGTAAAATGATAGTGTGGCGGGTGTAGCTCAGTTGGTTAGAGCGTCAGTTTGTGGCATTGAAGGCCGTGAGTTCGAATCTCATCACTCGCCCCACGCTGATAATTATGTTTTTTGCTAAAATCCGCCAGATATTTTCTAAAAAAGATTCTTCACAAAAGTCTTACGTCGTAACAGACGATATGATGAAAAGCCTTGAAGAAACACTGCTTTCTTCCAATTTTGGTTATGCCTTAACATGCTCCATTATTGAGCGTATGAAAAAAATGACTGGCAAAGTTAAAGGGGCTGATTCTGCAGAAGATTTGCTTTCACGGTCTTTGGAGCTGTGCTTAAACGAAGTCACCAAGGGAAAGGTGCGTGACTTGAAAATGTCAGAGCAATCTCCGTTTGTGATTCTTTTGCTGGGTGCTAATGGTGCGGGTAAGACAACCTTAACACCAAAATTATGTCGATATTACAAAAATCAAGGCTTAAAGCCGTTGCTAGTGATAGGCGATACCTTCAGAGCGGCAGCCCAAGAACAATCTGCGATTTGGTCGCAGCGTGTAGGTGTGGATGTGATGGAAGGCAAATCTGGTGGAGATCCGGCTTCTTTAGCGTTTGAAGCTTGTGAGCGTGCACAAAAAGAAGGTCATGATGTGGTGATCATTGATACCGCAGGTCGTTTGCACACAAACGTTGATCTTATGCAGCAGCTTAAAAAGATTAATCGTGTTATTCAAAAAGTGCACCCTTCTTTTCCCCACGAGGTTATTTTGGCACTTGATGCCACCACAGGTAGTTACATGGTGGACCAAGTGAAAGGGTACGGATCTTATGTAGATTTAACCGGTGTTGTGCTCACAAAGGCTGATGGCTACAGTGCAGGTGGCGCACTTATGGCTGTGATGCAGGAAAATCTTGTTGATATCGTAGGGGTTTCTTACGGAGAAGATATAGAGTCCTATGGTCCTTTTAAGATGGAAAAATTTTTGCAAGGCCTTTTGAAGCTTTGAAGTCAGGCTGCGCTTGTAGCATATGTTCGTAAAGAGCGCGCATGGCAGGTGATGCTGGTGCGGTAAAGTGTAGCGCCTCATTGGTTTTTGGGTGTATGATGTGCAGCTCCGCAGCATGCAACGCTTGCTGTCCTTCTGCAAATAATGGAAATTGTTCCTGTAATGCACGCGCTCCGTAAAGCGTGTCGTTAAGCACGGAGTTGCGTTGGTGTGATAGATGTACACGAATTTGATGGGTGCGTCCTGTCTCTAGCGAGCATTGTATAAGAGATATGCGCCCTAATATCGGTGTGATCGCGCAGCATATAGTATGAAAATTTGTGATCGATTCACGGCCTTTTTGTGTCACAGCCATGCGTAAGCGGTGCTTGTGATGCCGACCAATAGGCTTGTTGATAACGCCTGCTTTTGGAAAAAGTTCTTCTTGGCAGAAAGCAATATAAATGCGTTTTGCGGTGCGTGTAGCGATTTGTTCCGCGAGATGATGATGAGCCTGATCATGTTTGGCAATGACTATCAATCCACTTGTGAAACGATCAAGGCGATGGAGAATTCCTGGTTTTTTTTCACCGTTGACGCCAGAAAGCTGATCTTTGCAGTGGTGCAGAAGGGCGTGTACAAGTGTTCCTGTGTGGTGTCCAGGTGCTGGGTGGACAACTAAGCCGGCGGGTTTGTTGACAACAATAATGTCTTCATCTTCAAACACCACTGCAAGAGGGATGTCTTCTGCTACAAGACGTGCTTCTTTGAGCTCAGGCATGTGTACATCATAAATATCGCCAACGGCCACTTTGTGTGATGCGCTGACAATAGGATTTTTTGGATCATTATGAAAAAAAACACAGCCTTCTTTAATAATTTTTTGGCAGAAAGAGCGTGATTTTTCGAGCGCTTGTGATAGGAATATATCAAGGCGCTCTGGCTTTGTGACCTCTGTGGTTGTGAAAATGTTCATTATTTTAGGCAAACTCATATTAAACTTATGCTATATAGTGTATCATGTCCAGGATGAGGCGATGGTGGCGTGAATATGTCTAAGAAGATTTATGCTGTAATAGCAGTGGTAATCGTTGTATGTCTAGGTTTCTTTTTGTCGCATCAAGGAGCCGAAGAAGAAACCCGTTTGAATGTTATGTTTGGCGGTGTCGGTTACGAATTTGAAGCAATAAATAAGCAAATTGATGTCTGGAAAGAAGCTTCTGGCGAAAATGTGCAGGTCAATGCTGCCGTTAGAGGTACCGATAGTCGTTTGCAGCAGTATCTTCCTCATTTGCAAACTTCTGCTATGGATATTTATCAAGTGGATGTGGGTTGGGCTCCCATGATTGCAGATGTAATGGAAGATTTGCATGATCATTTTACAAAAGAAGAATTAGCTGTTTTTCACCCTGGACTTTTGCGTGCGGGTACTGTGAACGGAAAGCTTGTGTTTTTGCCGCTTTATGTTCAATGGTTAAGGCTTTATGTGCGTACAGATTTACTTGATAAGTATCAACTTCCTATGCCTAAAACGTGGGAAGATATTCAAAAATGCTCAGCTATAGTCATGGATAAAGAAAATGCATTGCGCTCAGATAAGTCACCGTTTTGGGGTATTGTGTTTATGGGGCAGCCCTACGAAGGAGCTGCGTGTATCCTTTTGTCTGCTATGGCCTCTCACACAAAGGGGCATAATATATTTGATGCATCCGGAGACCTTGCTGTGAACTCTGAAGGAAACGCGCACGCATGGAGCATGATTTATAGCTGGTTGAATGGAGATGCAAATTATCCTCCTATCGTTCAAAAAGGAGTTCTTTCCTATACACAAGAGTCTGCTAGGCAAGCATTTCAGCGTGGTGACGCTCTGTTTATGCTGAATTGGCCATACGCAGAGGAGCTCCTTGATGCGCCGGATAGTCCTGTAAAAGGAAAATTTATTGTTGTGGAACTTCCTGCCCAAAAAGGCATGGAATCTTCCCCTGTCCTTGGGGGAGCCGCTGTTGCTGTATCTGTTTATTCACAGCACAAAAAAGAAGCAGTGAATTTATTAAAGCATTTGCTGTCTTTTGAAGAGCAGCGTATGCGCGCTGAGCGTTATAATTATATATCCGGGCGTCACGATGTGCTGATTGATGAACAGTTAGCAAAAAAACGCCCTTGCATGAAAAGTTATGCAAGGGCATGGGGAAACGCTATTGCGCGTCCCGCTTCTCGCTTTAAAAAATGGTCAGCTGCAGGCTTTAAGTTAGGAAGCTCTGCTCATACGTATTGGCAAGGAAAATCACCTGATCCGGTACCGTTTCTAAAGCAATTGCACAGTGAGCTTTCCAACATGTTGGTTTAAAAATGAGCTTTCCCAAACACTTATTTCCAAAAGAAGAGCATAAGGTGCGTGCGCGCTTTGGGGTGGCTCTTGTCTTACCTCTTTGTTTGGTGATTGGTGTTATAGCGCTATGGCCTCTTATCCGAGTGTTTATGCTCAGCTTCACTGATAAAGAGCTTTTTGCATTAACCTCTGCTCAGTTTGTGGGTTGGGACAACTTCTCATATATTTTTCACGACCAGCTTTTTCTTAAATCTTTGTATAATACTGTTCTTTTTGTTCTTGTGTCTGTGAGTGCAGAAACTATTTTGGGTGTGGCGTTTGCATGCTTAATGCACTATCAACACCCTTTGCGTAGCTGTATGCGCGCTATGATCCTCATCCCCTGGGCTATTCCTACGATTATTTCCACAAAAATGTGGGAGTGGATGCTGAGCGACTCAGGTGGCGTCATTAACGAATTTTTGCTATGGATAGGCGTTTTGCAACAACCCATGGTGTTTGCCGCACACCCTCAGTACGCACTTTGGGTGGTGGCGTGTATTGATGTTTGGAAAACCACGCCATTTATGGCGCTTCTTATATTGGCCGGTTTACAAATTATGCCGCAAGAATGTGCAGACGCCGCGCGTATTGATGGCATTTCCCCTTTACGCTTTTTCTTTAAGGTGACGCTTCCGCTTTTGCGCAATACGATTATTATCGCTGTAGTTCTGCGCCTCATTGACGCCATGCGTGTATTTGATGTTATTTACGGACTTGCAGGTGATAGCTCGGCCACGATCTCGTTAGCGGTGTATATTAGACAGCAAATGTTTTCTTTCCAAAGCTTAGGCATATCATCTGCTGCCGCTACTGTGCTGCTTATTATGGTGAGTAGCGTGATTTTTATACTTTTAAGGTTGCGCAAACAGTTTTAGTGCCATGTTAAAAAAAGTTTTCTACACGCTTTGTATTTCTTTTGTAGTTCTTTGGTCCTGTTTTCCATTGTATTGGGCGTTTATTACATCCTTGCAAACATCATCCGAAATGCTGCAGGTTTCTTTGTGGCCCAGCAAACCAACGCTCGTGCACTATTGCTCTATTATCTACAAGACGGGTTTTTTGAAATGTGTCCTTAACTCCTTTTATGTAGCAGGCATTACCATTTTGTTTGCTAATCTATTGGGTGTTCCGGCCGCTTTTGCGCTTGCGCGCTTTATGTTTCCAGGTGTTAAAGTGCTGCAGGCTATGATTTGGATTATTTCGTTTCTGCCGCCCATTGTGCTCTTAGGGGGATTATTGGATGTTGTTCGCTTCTTAGGGCTGTATGATAGCAAAGCAGGTTTAATATTTTCTTACATGCTTATTGTTTTACCATTTACTGTGTGGTCATTGCGTAATTATATGATGCAAATTCCTAGAGAATTAGAAGAAGCCGCTATTATGGATGGCGTCAGTGTATGGCGAATGTTTTGGAAAGTCTTTATACCGTTATCTGCACCAGCCATCATCACAACGGGTCTGATTGCGTTTATCACGGCATGGAATGAATTTTTGCTTGCGTTAACCATGATTTTGAGCGACAAGAATCGTACAGCAACCGTCGGCATTACATTAATCTCTGGAACGACAGAGTTTGAAATTCCTTGGGGGCAGATTATGGCAGCCGCTGGCATTGTCACAATTCCTCTGATATGTTTGGTGTTGTTTTTTCAAAAAAGAATTGTTTCTGGTGTAACGGTAGGAGCTGTGAAGGGGTAGTATGAGTAGTATTCGTTTAGAAGGTATTTTTAAAGACTTTCATGGAGCTAACGTTCTAGAAAACATTAATTTTCAAAGCAAATCTGGCGAATTTGTTGTTATTGTTGGCCCATCAGGGTGTGGCAAAAGCACTTTGCTCAGGATTATTGCCGGATTGGAAAGAATGAGCGCAGGTAATGTATGGATTGATGGTGTATGCGTTACCGATGTTGCCCCAGCCAAACGCAAAATTGCTATGGTGTTCCAGTCTTACGCTTTATATCCACACATGACTGTTTATGAAAATATTGCATTTGCTATAGAAAAAGTGCCAAACGCTGAGGTGGAAAGGCGCGTTTTGCGTGCCTGCACAATGCTAGAGCTTAAACATCTTCTAGATAGGCTGCCAAAAGAGCTTTCAGGTGGTCAAAGGCAACGTGTTGCGATTGGACGATGTTTGGTGCGAGATCCCAAGCTTTTCCTTTTTGATGAGCCCTTATCTAATTTGGACGCTACACTGCGGACCCAAATGCGCTATAGACTTGCCCGCTTAAAACAGCAACTAAAAGCAGGAATGGTTTACGTGACTCATGATCAAGTGGAAGCTATGACGTTAGCGGATAGAATCGTAGTCATGCGCGATGGTCATGTAGAGCAGGTGGGCACACCCTCAATAATTTACAATAAACCCAGTACAAAATTTGTGGCCAACTTTATTGGCAGCACTCGTATGAACTTTTTGCTTTCACGCCTTGTTAGCATGCAAGGCGCAAACATCTCATGGAACATAGAAGGGGAAAACTATACTTATCAGTGTCAAGGAGTGTCTGTGGGCGATATTGCGCCTAAAAAACAAAGCTCGCTTCTTCTTGGTGTGCGTCCAGAGCATGTGATGGTTTCCAAAACAATCTCTCAGCCTAAAGATGGCATTATGATTGAAGGTGAGCTGAAAGTTTTGGAAAACTTAGGTAGTGACTTCCTTCTCCATGTGGACGTTGGTGGCGTGAGCAAAGAGAAATTCTTGGTGCGTTGTTCCAAAGCGCTTGAGGTTGAGGTGGGAGAGAAAATTTACTTAAGTTTTTCGTTTCAACATATGCATATCTTTGATAAAAAAACAGGAAAAGTCCTGCTTTATATGTCCTAGATCAAACTTATACGTGCATATTGAGAATAAATGAGCACTTTTTTGCTTTTTTCTCTTGCTCTAAACGAATATTTCAGCTAACATCTGGTAGGTTGAGGCACGGTGGTTTTGAAGGAAAGTGAAGGCGAATTGCTAGAAAAGGCACTTAAGGTTCTCCGCCATTATGAGGACGTAGTACAAGAGACGGTGGGTATTTACAAAATGCTCAACAAGTGCGGCGTCGTTATGTATGTAGGGAAAGCTAAAAATTTAAAAAAGCGTTTAGGGAGCTATAAGTCTTTTGCTGCTTTATCTCCGCGCATTCAGTGTATGCTGTTGCGCATACACAGTATTTCTTTCATCTATACAGACAAAGAATCAGAGGCCCTTCTTTTGGAAGCGCGTCTTATTAAGCAGTTGCGGCCAGCATATAACTTGTTGATGAAAGACGATAAGTCTTTTACATATTTATCTATGACACAAGGGCTGCTTCCGGCATCTATTGTGGGGCAACAGGTGAAGAAATTGCCACCAGGTGATCACTATGGACCTTTTGCCTCTGTAAAGGCGGCGCAAAGTGTTTTAGATACTGTCGCTCAAACATTTTTAATTCGTACATGCCCAGATTCTTTTTATCGCTCTAGGACCGAGCCGTGTTTGCAGTATCAGCTCAAGCGCTGCTCTGCTCCGTGTGTGGATATGATTGCCCAAGAAGAATATGCGCGCGATGTTCAAAATGCACGTAAATTTTTGCGAGGATCAACACAGGATGTTTTTGACGCGCTGGAAGCAGAAAAAGAGGCAGCGGCTCTCAAAGAGAATTTTGCTCGTGCAAGCTTGATACAAAAGCGATTGGAGTTAATGAAAAAATTCCTATCTAAGCGTGTCAGTGTTCAAGGTTATGAAGCGCAATCTATTGATATTATTGGTTATGCTGCGGAAGGTGAGTTTATTAACTTTCATATTCGTTTTGTGCAATCGGCGTGGGATTATGGTGCCAGTCAGTACTTTACAGTGAATGCTCAAGAGCTTTCCGAAGAAGATGCTGTTGCGCATTTTATTATGCAATTCTACTCTAACCGTCGTGTTCCAGATATTATAGCAGTTTCTAAGCTTCCTGGAGACTTGAAACTTGTGCATGATGCGCTAAGTATCGCAAATGGACATCAGAAATTAACCATCCTTTCTCCAACATCAGGCGATATTAAACAAATTATTGATGATGTTTGTGCCAGCGCGCAAAGAGACATTAAAGACCGTATGCGTGTACGAGCAGAGATGGAAGGATTTTTATCTTCTTTGAAAGAAAAATTCTCTATTCCAAAACGTATTCGGCGTGTGGAGTTATACGACAACAGTCATCTGCAGATGACTAATGCCTTTGGTGCGATGGTGCTTTTTACACCAAACGGTTTTGAAAAATCTTTTTACCGTAAATTTTCTTTTAAAAATCCTTTGGCATACAGGCAGGACGACGCCACTATGCTTGCAGAAGTGTTGCGCCGCCGTTTGGCTATGGATGGAATGGATTGGCCAGACATGATGATTTTGGATGGCGGAAAAACACAGCTTGCTCGTGCCATTGAGGTTTTGGAGGAGCGTGGTGCTGACATTGCTGTTGTTGCTATGGCAAAACAAAAAAATAATAAGCATGAAATCTTTTACTTGCCTGATCAGTCAGACCCCATTGTTGTGGATGATGAAAATCTTCTACACTTTCTGCAAAATTTGCGTGACGAGGTTCACCGTTATGTTTTGGCATGTCACCGTATGCGCCGTAACCGTCAAATGCTAACTTCAGGAGACAGAGCGTCAATCCCAGGTATTGGTGAAGTTCGTTGGAAGCGACTGAAAGAGCATTTTGGATCAGTGGATAAAATCTATGAAGCAAGCGTAGAAGATCTTATGAAAGTTCAAGGCTTTAATCGTCGTATTGCAGAAAGTATTGTGTACTATATTGCAAAAAATAAAGAAACATCATATGAGTGATTTGCTGAAAAGCTTGAACGCTGCACAGGCGCATGCCGTTCAACAAACAGAAGGCCCCGTATTGGCATTGGCTGGCGCAGGTACAGGAAAAACCCATGTATTAATTACTCGCATTGCTTATATTGTTGAGCAAAATCTAGCAGAACCTCACGAAATTTTGGCTGTGACGTTTACAAATAAAGCGGCCGCAGAAATGCAAGAGCGCTTGTCTCAAAAAGCGGGCAATGTACGCTTTCAATGGTGTGGCACCTTTCATTCTATCGCTGTGCGTATTTTGCGTAGTCATATTGATATGATTGGTTTTGAGCGATCCTTTACCATTCTGGATGTGGACGATCAAATCAGAGTGTTGGAAGAAATTATTGATGAGCATATTCCTGCGCATAATCAAGCTATGAAAAAAAGAGAGTTAGCGCGCAAGATATCAGATTGCATACAGCGTTGGAAAGACAAGGGGTTGTGGAGTCATCAAGTAAGCATAGAAACGCTTTCTGATGGTGGTGTCAAAGTACTTTCTCAAATAGAAAAATTGGCGGCAAAAGTGTACCCACTTTACCAAGGTCGTCTGGCGCAAATTCGTTGTTTGGATTATGGAGATATTATTCTTTTCTGTGTACGTCTCTTCCAAGAAAGTCCAGATATCTTAATGTTTTACCAAGATCTTTTTAAATATATTTGTGTGGATGAATTTCAGGATACAAGCGCACTGCAGGATTTGTGGGTGAAGCTTTTGTCCGAAAAGCGTAAAAATATTTGCTGTGTTGGTGATGATGACCAATCAATTTATAAATGGCGTGGAGCGGAAGTGGGTAATATTTTGTCTTTCGGCGATCGTTATCCAGGAGCAACCATTGTGCGCTTAGAGCAAAATTACCGATCTACTGGTAATATTTTGGCAGTAGCATCAGGGTTGATAGCGCGTAATCAGCATAGATTGGGGAAAACGCTGTGGACAGAATCTCTGTCAGGCGATGCTGTGCGTGTGAGAGGGTTTTGGAGCCCTAAGCAAGAAGGAAGCTGGATTGCGATGCGTATTTTGAATGCAGTGAAAAACGGCACCCCTTTGCAAAAGATAGCAATTCTTGTACGCTCAAATTATTTGACGCGTAATTATGAGGATGCGTTAACTCATGTACAAATACCTTACCGCGTGGTAGGTGGTATGCGCTTTTATGACAGAATGGAAGTAAAAGACATTTTGGCATACTTGCGTTTGGTGGTGCATGATCATGACGATGTTGCGTTTCAGCGGTGTTGTAACACACCAAAAAGAGGTGTGGGAGAGGCGAAAATGTCCCGTATCCGTGCCTTTGCTAGAGAAAATAACCTTTCGTACATTAAAGCTATGCAAGCCTTGGCGGAAGATGGTGTTTTTAAGGGTGAATCAGCGCGTGGTGTTGGAGTTTTTCTGGAAAGCGTTGCTCATTGGCGTGCAATGCTTTCTACGCATACATTGGGGCAAGTAATACAAGACATTATTGAGCGGTCTGGTTACGAGGCTATGCTGAAGCAGGAGCAATCTGTGATGGCGCGCGCACGTATGGATAACTTGAAAGAGTTGTGTGTAGCGGTGGAGGATTTTCCTCGCTTAGAAGATTTTTTGGCGCATATTAGTTTAATGACTAGCGCAGATTCTGCAACATCTTTAGATGGGGTGATGAATATCATGACGATTCATGCTGCTAAAGGTTTGGAATTTGATGACTGCTTTTTAGTGGCTTGGGAGAGAGATGTTTTTCCGACAAGGCGTGCATTAGATTCGCACGATGTTCAAAATGTTGAAGAAGAGCGTCGCTTGGGTTATGTGGCGTTGACGCGTGCGCGGTATCGCGTTTATATTACGTTTACACAAGGTGGTACAAATGCCTTTAATCGTGGCAGGGGGCCATCTATATTTTTGAAAGAGCTTCCGCGGGATTGTATTGATATATCTGATGTGTCAGATGGATATGGCGTTTATTAAAGCTAAGCATCTATTGTGTTATAATGACCATAAAGAGGCTCTGTATGAGAAAATTTACTGACGAATTTGAGGCGCGTATTTATGTGCGTAATTTGCGATCTTTTTACCAAGAGGTTAGAATTGCAGCTATTTTCTTAATGTTCTTCTTGCTGATCTGGTTGTTTGCGGGAGCAGGCTATTTTTGGCCGATATGGGTAGCGTTTGGATGGAGCACTAGCTTGGCGGTGCGTGGCATACGTTTAGGGATACTTGATTTTCTTTGGATTGAGAAAGTTTTTGGCATGCATATTCAGCAGTTCACTGATCAGTGGGAGAAGCAAAAAGTAGAGGATCTCATGCAAAGCGCTGAAATTGCGAAAGGGGTGACGCGCCCCACAGCTGTGCCTTTTAAGGAAACGAAGGATAAAGAAAGAAAACCTTCGCAATCCTCAAGAAAAACAAAATCCAAACAAAAAAAATAATTTAAATTACCCCAAGTATACAAAAGAAATCTGATCTTTACACTGAAGACGCTCATTGACCTCTTTACCAATAATTGATATAGGTGGAATAAGGGAGGATATACTTTGAAAAAGTTTATTTATATATTTTTGATGCTATTTTTTGCTTTGCATACTTCTGCTGAAGCGGGTATTTTGCGTCGTCAAAAAAGCAGCATAGGGCCAGAGGTGATGGCAGATGATGGTGTCGCAGAGACTGCCGCGCCAGATGAACCGAAGAGGAGAGGTCTTCGTGGCAAAATCAAAGGTGCTTTCGGAAAATTTGGCAAGGTTTTTAAAGATTCTGCTGTGGGAAGCGTTGTAGGCAGCGTCCAAAAAAAGGTAGATGATAAGAGGGCAAAATCGCAAGTCGCTAAGGCTAAGTGTCAAAACACTAAGGTGAGTTTTCTAGAAGGTATACTTGCTGTAGACGGAGTGGGGGGTATAGCGGATTTGATAGGAGAGCGAGAACAAGACTGTTCAGCCAAAGAGCACAGGAAGACTGTGCAAGTTTTTTGTGACAATTTTTGTGCAAAAGATGCTAAAGGTGGAGTTCGGGAAGAGTGTGCGCCTTTATGTTCTGCATATGCGACAGAGGTGCAGAAGAACGCGAAAACTAAAAAGCAAAGAAGGCTTGCTGCAGCACTTGCTTCTGTGCAACAAGATCAGGGACAGGCTGTGAATAGAGATGTGGCGAATGCAGAAAATATTTTGAGAACTGCAGATCTGACAAAAAAAGATGCATCAGCCTTTAAAAAAGGGATTAAAAAAGCAGAGAAATCTGGATCTTCTTTTGCTAAATTTGTGTATGCTTACTGCACTGTTTCTAGGAAAAAAGTGGAAGTATACGAAGAAATGAGTAAAACACAGAGAACGAGCATCGCTCCGCAAGCATTGCTTGAGGCGCATCGATCAGTTTTTCAAGCTAAAGGTCAGTTGGATCAAGCTGTGGCGTTCTTAGCTGTTATGAGTGAAAGCCAAGAGTTGGAGCCTGCTGTGCGCACATTCTGTCAATCACTTTCAAAGGAAGATTACGCAAAATTGGAATCTTATGAAAGCGCTTTTGGTGATTACGACGATGTTGATTATCCTGATGATTCTTTTGAGGAAGATGATGATTCTTTTGAGGAAGATGATGTCACAACACCAATGCTAGCAAGGCAAAGAACTTCTTTAAGAAAAAGAAGGAAGTGATAATTGAGGAAATTATGATGAAAATAAGAAATTTAATAATATTGCTATGCTTGCCGGGATTTGTTTTTTCTGCAAAAGTGGTAGCGCCTAAAAAACTTGTAAAGATTGATGATAAGATAATATCTGCTGTAGGTGGGGTTAAGCGTGCAGCGCTTGCAAAACTCTGCAAAAAAGTAGAGCCGGGCGATGGAATGTTTGGTGTGTGTGTGAAGCACCTTTGGTGTCAACGAGACCCTATTTTAAGCGTTAAAGGTATAGACACTCATCTCAATAATGATGCCGATCTTGATGATTTAAAGGAAGAAATGGATCGCTTGAAAGGGCGCAATTGCCCTGCGCAGCTTACTGAGGATCTGAGAAAGGATGTGTGCTTCAGATTCTGTGCAGAATCTGATTGCTCTGCAGAGTGTCAAGCATTTTGTTCTCCTTTGAGATATACACTTTACCGCGAAGTCTTTAATGTGAAAGCAAAGATGCATGATAAGATTGCGGGCCTCGCATCGTGTGTGGGGAATGCAGACCCATCTCCTACTGCATACACCGCTGCTGATTTGTATTATCGTAAGTATACTGGAAAAGCTTATAAGGCGTTGTTGAAGTTTTCACAAAAAGAGATCATGCTTGTTACAAAGATGAAGAAATCTCTATTGAGCTATAATATTGCGCGTGAAATTCTTACTCGTGTTTGGAATCAAAATGCTTCAATTCATGCACCAAGCAGTAATGCATCAGGAGAGATGTTGGCGAGCAATGCTTTTCTGCGTGGTGTGTCATCAGTTGCGTTAAAGTCTAAATTAACTTACAAATCAGAAGCATGGTCTAAACTTTTTGATATATTCGTGAAGGAGCTAAACGATGTTGCTACTTTGGATGCTGTTGAGAGAACAAATCCAAATTCTGAGTTTGCAGCGAGCAGGCAGAAGACGCGTGCCCGTCAAGACGCAAGTGGTGTGAGAAAAAAAGAGAGCAAAAAAGCGGCAAAAAGATAAGGCCCGCTCTTTTTAAGATGATGGCTGAGAGTATTTGTGTACTCTCAGCCATTTTTTTAGATCAAAAGCGGTGATTGCGTGTGTGGGAGTAGCAAGTGCTGTTGTGAGGTAGGTGTTGCAATTTTTGGTTGCGCGATATTTAGAGAAAAATTGCAAAAATACCAATTTAGGTGATAGCTTCTCTCGCGCAAGTGTTACGCAATCACATTTATCGTTGCTACACAAATGAGATATAAAATAATGTAGAAGGTGAATGGATTATCTTGAAAGATGATGCTCAATGAAGCATTGGAGGATCGGGTTGTAAAAGATGTGTGTGTGAAAATTGATGAATACTCCGCTCACTTGCATTTCTCTTTTAGAGCAATGTTTTGTCGAGAAGTGTCAATATATGATCAGATTGTTGTCGTTGTGGTGTGTTGAGTGCTCATGCGGTCATCTGATTTGTGTGCCACAAACATCAGAATGATGCCTATAAGAAGACATTGCCGTTTGATAGAAAGAGAGCACCTTTCTTATTAACATGAATAATGCGTTGATTCGTTACTATATAGTGTGTGATAGGTTTGCATTAACCTGCGTCGCAACCTTTCTATAAATGAAATTTGACGTATCAATAGACACTATCCCTGAGGAATTGTGGCGCTGGCCTTTATGCTGATCTCAGATGTAGTAGGTTTTTATAGTGAAATGCGGTTTTGGATTCATTGAAGAAAGTTTTTTAGCACTTAAAGTGGTGGGGCTGAGAAGATTCTGCATCATCAAAACGTAAGATTAATCTAAAAATATGGGCGATCGTTGCAAAAGAAGGAAGGAAAAAAGAAATTTGTGAGTGTAAACGATAAAAAAGAGAGGGGTGATTCTCCTCTTTTTTTGATATTCATGCTTTATAGTGCGTGATAGGTTGCGTTTTTACGTAACAACCTTTCTAGAAAACTGTAAATTTTACGTATGAAGATGAAGCTATATCTCGGATTGAGGGATTGTGGCGTTGCCTTATACTCTCTCAGAGGAAGTGGTTGCTAGTGAAATAAGGGTTTTGATTCATTGCAGAAAGTTTTTTCATACTGATCAGTGCTGAGGATGAGAGGATTCTGCATTATCACAATGTAAGATGAAGCTAAAAATATGGGTGATCGTTAAAA
>MPNG01000070.1 GCA_002238905.1 Alphaproteobacteria bacterium bin98
TAACGTCTACTCAGGCATGTTTGAGCCACAATGACTTAGATTCGCAACAGATGTTGCAAGCGCTCGTATCATTGCGCCACCCATCGTTTGTGGTTAGCTATGAAGAAGAAGTGGAAGCATTACCTGATGACGTGAGTAGCGATACTGACGATGATTGTGCAACAGTAACACTCTTGACACGAGAAGAGCCTAAAATAAAACGACGTAACTCAGTGCTCATGATTCTCAAAAAACAGTTGCGGGATGAGCAAGGTAAAAAAGCTAAGGATCAATTCATATTGCAAGAACGGCTAAAGGTGATACAGAAGATTCGTGCGGTAGGAAGGCATCCTAGAAAAGGTGTAGTGATGCAGATCCTCAACAGTGCTCCACCAGAACTAGATCTGGAGGAGGCAAAACAAAATGAGGATCAAAGGCAAGCGAAGGTGGTCAGCTATGAAAAAAGTCGCAGGTTAACTTTGACTGCCCTGAGAAAGTTACCTGAAATCGAATCACTGATCCCGGCATTGCGATTGGTATATTTTGATGCTGCCAAATTAGAAGGGCCTGAGAAGAAAGCATATGATGCATTATCCAAGGAGAATAAAAAGTATTTGCAAAGGGTGCTCTCAAAAATGCGATCTTCTTGCACTACAGGAAAGCAGAGAAGAGATGTGGAACAATGGATGCCTGCTGCTATGGCATATATTGAAAGTCAAATAGCGGACGCAAATCCTGTATCCCCTACAGATAGTCTGATGCAAAAGAGCACTGCTCCTGAAGAGACTCTTGGTTCTGAAGAGACTCTTGGTTCTGAAGAGACTCTTGGGTCTGAAGAGGGTCTTGGTTCTGAAGAGCCTCTTGGTTCTGAAGAGGCTCTTGGTTCTGAAGAGGATCTTGGTTCTGAAGAGACTCTTGGTTCTGAAGAGACTCTTGGTTCTGAAGAGGATCTTGGTTCTGAAGAGGATCTTGGTCCTAAAAAGGTTGGGCATCAGGGCGTTTCATTAGTTTTCCTCCTCCGGAAAAAGCAAGAAGAGCAAGATGCTCAAAGCATTAATGGAAAAGTAAGGATTTCAGATAAACTGATATCTGATATTGAGGTGCTAAAACAAGAGATTGCACCTCCGAGTCGGCGACGGATCGATGAAGTAGGGGATCGTCCACAACAAAAACGGATTAAACAGCATAGAGTAAAGCGTACTGCAGTGCGTGATCGACTCGAAAAAGCTATGAATGCAGGGGAAGACGTTGGGAAACTGTGGGAAGATGAGGACAATAAGATAAAGAGGATAAATCTTCGTAATAGAAAGATCAGAGCTGACCGATATATAAGTGCCTCGCTTAGAAATCAGGTTGAGAAAGTAATACAGTATTTAACACGGGATGGTCTAATGCCAGAGCAATTTTTGCGCGCATCCTATCCGAAAGTGAGCGGGGAGAAGGTTAAGGAAGTATTAGAAAATTTCCAAGCTAGTGCTCTGGGGGCTACTTTTCGTGAGAAAGAAGAGTTAGCTCGTCAGCAAGAAGAGTCAGACTCTCTGCAGAACATGAGAGTAAGCCGTAAACGAAGGGCAAATCACTAACTAAGAATGAACCTCTGATGCGTCATAGAGGTTTGGAGCAAGTATACGTAAAGATGCAAGTGCTACACATACTGTGGATGGTAATCCTTCTATGAGGTTCGATCAAATATGTCTCTAAATAACATATTTACAAGGGATCAAGAGTTTGGAAAGGAAATCAAGAAAGCTAGAGACGTTTGGAGCATTATTGGCTGAAATATGAAGAGCGTAAGAAACGCTATATGAGTGGAAATAAATTATTTGCAAATTAATGAGGGTGAGAGATTTGCCATGCCGATGAGGCTGAAAAGGTAGTTATTGTGAAGCTAAAGGAAAATCAAAATATGCCAATATTTCTAACCAAAAAAACCTACCTCTGCCTGCAGAGAGAGTGTTAAGACTGTGGTACAAGAGAGTATGAAAAGCAGTGGATTCTTCTGCACTAAATCAATTGTGGTATTAACATATACAGCATTGCGTAAACAAGAACAATCAGTAGTTATGTAGAGGAAACAAAAATGCAATGAAACACGAAACAATTGTAAGAGGTAAGAAAAAGGTTGCACAATACTGATATGCTAAAAAAGTAACCAGCCTCGAGCAACTTATCGAGATATGAATATTTTTGTTAACGTGATCTTATGAAAGCACAAAAAAAGAGCATTGATTGTATTGTAAAGAATAAGGAGATTTGGATAGAGGTGAGACCCTATCAGTGTAAGTGTGAAAGAAGCAAATGCTTGATAGAAAAGTTGCAATGTGGAATAAAGAGAGGTGCTGCGCGCACAAAATTGTGATGGTTCTAAAGAAGGGATAACAAATACCACTTTCTCTCCTGTGTGTGTGAATATATTTGTAAGCTTCGTTGGTGCAAGCTTTATTTTTTAGCGACTATAAAAAGCACTTATCTGCCTA
This sequence comes from Alphaproteobacteria bacterium bin98, assembly GCA_002238905.1. GTDB lineage: Bacteria > Pseudomonadota > Alphaproteobacteria > Bin98 > Bin98 > Bin98. The sequence goes on from MPNG01000070.1 coordinate 2,457, forward strand.
CATAGATTCAAGATCTGCAAATAAATAGATATTAGTAAACATAAAATCTGGCAAGGAGACGCAAGAGTGATCGGTAATAGTGCCGGATTATTTAATGTGTACGCTTGTTATGTAAGGCGCATATTTGCTAGATGATTGGGTAAAGCAGTATGGACAGAGATCTTTTATTTGTGCGGACTTGATTTTCCGTATAGTTCAAATAGATAGGATAGTGCACCGCCATTGAAGGTGAGTTGAGTTTGCTGTCTTGAATGCTTTGATCGAAAATAGTTTTGAGTTAATTATATGTATTTGTAAAATCATTGCAGTGTGTTAAAATAATCGAGAAATGTTTTTACTTTATATACAAAGATTATCACTGTTGTGTGCA
>MPNG01000071.1 GCA_002238905.1 Alphaproteobacteria bacterium bin98
GGCATTTCGATCTTTTGGCACAAGCTCTTTTGGCACAAAAGATACAGGACTGTCTTAATATCTGTTCTCACCAAAAAGTTTGTATCCAGATCACAATCGTGTCTGGATAATTCACGACATAGGAACAGCATACTCGAGTTTTCAACTGTCATTGCTTTCTGTCGGAGCTGCGCTTCCAGCATTCCACAGTGTTCTTGAGCGGGTTTTCTTTTAAACCAGGGACGCTCCTCATCCGATGCAGAAGATACAGCACCTGCATCAGATGGCCTTCCTTGATGCGTAGATTCCAGAGACATCTTCCAGAAAATATTTTTTAGTGATGCCGAAAACTTTTGGAAACCTTTTCGTTTATAACGCTCCTCAGCATACCGAAGGATTTGGTCACGGTTGTACACATCTGGCAAACGATTCAAAATTCTTTGAATCTTATTACACCTATGATAACGAGTCGCAGGCACACCTGTCGCAGGCACACATTCAGCAAAAGCATACCCTATAAACCTTCCTTCACGCAGACTCTTATCTGCCTTACGAAAACTGTGAGCTATTTCAGCAGCATTTTTTGAGCTCTCTTGCCGCAAGAGAGATAGGGTAACCTCAATATCTGCTTCCAGCCAGATATCTGTCGTCTGAAAATAATCGGAGTGGGATAATTTATCACATATTTTCCACATAACTGAATTTTCAACTATAAAACCACTCTGTTCGAGATTGGATTTCAACTGTAGACAGTTTCTTTTAGCTGATGCGCCTGTCAACAAATCAAGACGCCGGGAATCTTGATTGGCAGGTTCCGCTTTCCACACAGCATATTTTAGTGCGTCCGAAAACCTATCTTCATCTTGTTTTTCATAACGACACTTAATATCCGCCACGACTTTATCACGCTTGCGCGCATTCGGAAAACAATCAAAATTTTTTTAATATCCTCGTCAGCAATATCAATCTTTGGCACACATTGGCCAAAAGCATAAAGTATCCTTGTACCTTCACGCACCTGCTTATCTGCCTCACGAAAAATTGTAGCTAGTCCCTCAGCACTTGTTGAGCTCGCTTGCTTCAGGGTATACAGGATAGTTTCAATATCTGTTTGAAGAACGGGATTTTCATTCTGAAAGTGATTGGTCTGAGATAATGCATCACATACTGTCCACATAGCCGATTCGTCGACTATAAAACCACTCCGTGTGAGATTAGATTTCAAAGTTCTACAGTGTGTTTTAGCGGATTTACCTGTAAAGCACGCCAAACCTTCACAAACAGGACCCTCTGCAGCATCTGTATTTAAAATACACATAAATAGCGAAAATATAATAATCTTAATCATAAAAACATCTTATAAATACATGCATTTTGGTAAAAAAACAACATCAACTTGTGATAAAGTTTTAAAAACATTCTAAAAAAAGGTTTTTCATATGAAAAGATATTTTTAGGCTTGTGTTTCGATAATAATACAGTTCGGTATTATTAAAAACAACCAGAAAAGTAAAGGAAAATCTTCTTCATACTCTCAGAACTTTATCTAACGCCTTCTTCATAAAAATCTCCAGATCCAGTCATCATATCCATTAAGTTCAAAAATCAGATTAGAAATTCTGCACCTATCAATTATGAGACACAGGCTGACAATCAATTTTTAAAAATCTATCTTTCTTCTGGAAAATCACAGTCAAGATCAGGAAAAATTCTCTGGAAAATCTTTGCGATTGTGTGATTTTTCGCATCAAAATAGCAACCCATAATCTTCCTCCACGCTGGGCTATAACTATTTACGTCTTCCATAGGAGGCACTATATCGCCATTAAATCGATCCTCTTCATGCTTCAGAAATCTGGGCGTACTTCTCATACGCGGACAATAGTCCTGAATATCAGTATACTCTGCCAACATATAAAGATATTTGGGAAGCTCTCTCACACATCTTGCCCAAATATGGGAGAGAGGTTTGGATTTCGCAAAAAATCCTAAGTCATAAAAAACTCTACTAGCACCTTGACGCTCCATCACAAACGCCCATACAAAAATCAGAGCCTTTTCATAATTCAACATATTGGGAGTAGATTCTATTATCTTCTTAAGGCGATCTCGAACATTCTTCATAGAAGCCGGATCTGCAGTATCAGATTTTTGCTCCATCATACAGTCAATACGCTTAAGAATACGTGGGAGTTCTTCTAAGATATCTAATTTTTTTTCAGTGGCAGAAGCATATATATATGGGAGATGGCTAACGAGGTCAATATTTGGATCAACACCTCTCAGCATATAGTTGAGAACGTGATGATATGTTTTTTGTCTTATAACTGAACGGTGCACAGCATCACTCTGATTCACACCTGAAGGATCACCCTCAGAAAATAGCTTATCAAACAGAAATCTGAAAGGGCAATGCAACAGGGAAGATATACCCGTTATATTCCGCCACTCTGGGCTATAACTATCCTCGTTTTCCTCAGGAATATCTGTATAGCACATAATTTTAGCATGATGATGCTTCAGAATCGTTTGCGTCCTTCTCATGCATCCCCCATATTCCTCAATATTGGTATGCTCAGCCAACGCATAAAGATAATTGGGAAGATCTGCGATACATGATCTCCACATATAGGAGATAGGCTTCAAATCGCTATAAAATCCTAAGCCAGAAAAAGCTCTGGCACCTTTACGTTCCATAACAAACGCCCAGGCAAAAAGCATGGCTGACTCAGTGTTTGTGAGAGTGGCAACACGCTTTATTATATGCTCAAGGCGCACATGAACGTTTTGCTCACAAGCTACATGCTTCTGCTCACAATCGGCCACCTTCCACCACCT
>MPNG01000072.1 GCA_002238905.1 Alphaproteobacteria bacterium bin98
TGAGCATAATATTTGTGTGCGCCTTGATCAAATAAAGGACCATATTCCTCGTATGAATCGTAATGATAAAGCGATGATTTTTTCTTGGGCGTTTGCTATGGAGCGTCAAGGTGATGGCGCATTGCATTCCTTAGGATTTGTGAAAGGTTGTAAAAGTTCCCGCTATATTTTTCTATCATGTCGGCGCCAGATACCGCATTATCTGTATGCGTTGACAGAGTGTACCAATATTGAGGAGTATGGAGGGTGTATGAGAAATGACCAGACATCTCTACAGCATGAAGAGGCGAAATATACGCGCTCTACAGAGATTGCTCAGCAAGATTGGCCTAATTATAGCCCAGAGTGGCGGGAGATGATGGATCTGAAGTTTGTTGGAAAAAGAGAGCACATAGTAGCTCTTTTTGGCCGTATCTTTCCTGATGATGATGCGCCAGATGCAATATAGATATAAATGCTGTGTTGCAGCAGTGAGAGATGCGGGATTTTTAATCCATTTTTCAACTCAATGGATATTATGACCTGAGGTCTCTACTTTCCTATGAAGTTTGGTTGCAAGAAGCTACGATATTATTGGCGAAAAATAATTATTTTGATATACAAAACCTTTTTTTTTGTTTAGAATAATTTGAAAACTTCATCACCAGTTGAGGTTGTTTGCTTGAAAAAATGTATGTATTTATAAGAGATTTTTATGATTAAGGTTATTATATTTGCGCTATTGATGTGTATTTTAAATACAGATGCTGCAGATGGCCCTGCTTGTGAGGCTACTCAAGTGACTGATTGGTTTACAGGCGCAGCCGCTCAAAGACATTATAGTACTTTGAAAGATAATCTCGCATTGTATGATATTACCGTCAAAAACTCGATGATGTTGTACATATGCTTTGTATTATCCCAACCCAATTTCTTTCAGGGTGAAAACCCTATTCTGCAAACAGATATTGAAATTATCCTGTATGCCCTGAAAAAAAAGAGCGCAAGCAATGCTAAGGAACTAGCTGAAACTTTTCGTGATGAGGATACGAAGGTGCATGACAGCAATAAGATCCTTGATGCTTTTGACCAATGTTTGTCTGAGGTTAACCCTAATGACCTTAGAGCAATTTTGGATTCTTTTCCGAATGCGCGCGATGGTTCCGTTGATGGTGCTGAGAGACGTTATAAAAAAAAATCTTCAAAAAGATTGTCGGCATCACTAAAATATGTTGTGTGGAAAATGGAATCTGCAGATCAAGACCCACAAGAAAAGCATCTTTCTTGGTTCAGAGGAGAAGCCGCTAAAACACACTATGTAAATCTGGAATATAATCTCAAACGGTATGATATTACAGTCAAAAACTCAGTTATGTTGCGAGTATGCTGTGTATTATCCCAATCCGATTGCTTTCAGAAGACAGATGTCTGGTTCCCAACAGATATTGCAACCATCCTGTATACCCTGAGCCAAGAGAGTGCAACACAGGCGGATAAACTAGCTAAAACTTTTTGTGAAGAGGATAAGAAGGTGAATGAGAGCAATGAAATGATTCTTGATGCTTTTGGCCGATGTGTTCCTGATATTCGTTATATTAGTTTTAAGAATATGGAAGAAATTTTGTTTTGTTTGCCGGATGTGTACGCCCGCACTGAAATACTTCAAACTATTAAGAAGCGTTATAGACGAGAAGGTTCAAAAAGGTTTTCAGGATCAGTACAAGCTATTTTGTTGGAATGGAACAGTCATCCCGAATCTGATGGTGAATCCCCACAGCCGTTGCAAGAGTGTGCTGCACCTATGAAGCGTGATGTGATGTCTCCGACATCTGACTCTAAATACCCGGCATCTGCGTCTCAAGCCTTGAAACCTGTGATTAAGAGGGGTCCTCAACAAGAAGATGATGGTGAATCTCCACAACCGTTGCAAGAGTGTGCTGCACCACCTATGAAGGGTGATGTGATATCTCCGACATCTGACTCTAAATACCCGGCATCTGCGTCTCAAGCGTGGAAACCTGTGATTAAGAGGGGTCATCAACCAGTGAAAGAGTGTGCTGCACCACCTATGAAGGGTGATGTGATATCTCCGACATCTGACTCTAAATACCCGGCATCTGCGTCTCAAGCGTGGAAACCTGTGATTAAGAGAGGTCATCAACAAGTGAAAGAGTGTGCTGCACCTATGAAGCGTGATGTGATGTCTCCGATATCTGACTCTAAAGACCCGACATCTGCATCTCAAGCGTTGAAACCTGTGCTTAAGAGGGGCCATCAACAAGTGAAAGAGTGTGCTGCACCTATGAAGCGTGATGTGATGTCTCCGATATCTGACTCTAAAGACCCGACATCTGCATCTCAAGCGTTGAAACCTGTGATTAAGAGGGGCCATCAACAAGTGAAAGAGTGTGCTGCACCTATGAAGCGTGATGTGATGTCTCCGACATCTGACTCTAAATACCCGGCATCTGCATCTCAAGCGTTGAAACCTGTGATTAAGAGGGGCCATCAACAAGTGAAAGAGTGTGCTGCACCTATGAAGCGTGATGTGATGTCTCCGACATCTGACTCTAAATACCCGGCATCTTCGCCTCAAGCGTTGAAACCTGTGCAAGCGTGGCAACCTGTGAGTAATAGGGGTCATCAACAAGAAGGTTTCAAACTGTTGTCAGTAGTAGAGGTTTTGGACGAGTGGCAGTTGCAGTGGGATGAGTGTCCGAAATCTGACTTTCAAGATCCGGCATCTGCGTATCAAGATTGGCGACGCTGGCGACATGATGTACGAGCTGTATCTTCTGAGTTGGTTGA
>MPNG01000073.1 GCA_002238905.1 Alphaproteobacteria bacterium bin98
GCTACATCGTCAGGAGATGCGAGGACATAAAAAATCAGGCACAAGAGCAAGAGCTCGTCATGATTAAGTGAAAGATTTATCACACACGCATCGATTATTGCTCAACACTGTAGATGAGGCGTTTTTTTTCATAAAGAGAGTTTTTGCAAAGGGTTTGTATTTCTTGCAAATTTCCAATAAAGAGCAGAGTATTGCTGAAAAATGTTTGTGATCTGCTATAATTAAAAAGATCTTTGCTCTTTGGAGTACTCAGGAGATAAAAAATGCGGAATTTACTTTTATTACTAATGATAGTTTTGAATATGTGCGCTGGCGCCTCTGATTCATGGGATGATCCAGGGATTCCTACAGATGATTCGGATGCGGTTAAGCGATGTGCAAAGAGGAGCGCGAGCGCAAGACTACCTCAAGAAGGGGAGAGTAGCGTGAAAAGAGAGTGCCGTTGTCCTGAGGGAACACAACAGGAAACGAGGAGTGAGAGAGAAGGACTGCATTCTTGTGCCATAAAAAATGATCAGGAAAAAGAGCTGTATTTTCAAACCGCTGAATACCTTGATTGGTTGCCTGATGACTTAGGTCCTGAGCGGGAAGTTGCACAATGTATCAAGAGTTTTTTGGATAAAGAAGAATCTTTTCAAGAGAAGATTCTAATGAAAACCCGACTTCGTTTATGGATGAGTGAATCTTTTTTGAAAGCAGAACGATACCTAAACTTGAGCACATACCCATTGGCTAAAGCTCTTATGGACAACACCATGAATCTTATGGACGAATCCGTTTTGCAAGGTCAGAAATATGCCAACGAGATATTAAAAGTTCTGTGCAAAATCTATGGCATTTTTTGTTGGGAGTCTAAACAATCATCGCTGTCTCCAGACTGTGTAGCTGCGCTTCCGAGGTGGAAAGAAGAGAAGGCGTATCCTAATGTGAAGAAAATCCTGCACTCGTGGAAGGAAGGGCCGTTTCCGGAGTCTTTTTGTGCAAACACTATGTTTTTAATGCAAAACAGAGCAAGGCTAGAGTCCTTTGGTTGTGATATGAATTTCCTTGATGATTGCAAGAATCATTTGCCGGATTTACTTGAACCGTTTAGGCCAGGCGCTTGCAAATACAGCAAGTTTTACAGAGATGTTTTTAGCAATCCAGGTGTTTACAAAAAAAAGATTTGCGATCTCAGGGCAAATCTCACAGCATGTGAGCACAGTAGTGTGCCGCATATACAATATTGTGTGACCCCTTTAAGCTATCTTGAATATTTTCAAAATGGTGTTGACCCTTCTGCAGCTGTAGATGCAGTAAAGTGCTTATGTGGTTTGGCAGAAGGGCTCATGGTTGCAGAGATTATCTTGGGCCAGTGCCCTGAGTTCCAACCTTCCGCACAAGGAATAGCGGCATACATTAATGACCGGCTGGAATATGTACAATTTCACCCGGATTATCATGGTATGAATACCGCTACTCTCAATGCTCTGATGCTTCTGATAACGAGCGATGGAATAGATGTGCGGCTGGCTATGAGCAATCAAGCCATAGGATTTGCCAGATTTGGTGCGGTACATCCTTTAAATCAAAAAAGTCATGGATTGAAAAGGGGTATTCTCCCGTTTCTTCTGGATCAAGAGTGGTGGCCAAAACACTTCGCGCACGATAGTGGGCATTTCTTAAAAACAAAATCTGCTATAGGTGGGCTGACAAAGTTTGGAGTATCCAGTGATGTGGTGAAAAGTTTGCAATCGTCCATGGATGAGAAAGGTATGATCCCAATCTCTCTGTACTATAATCCTTTGACGGAAGATGCGCTTAATGCCTTTCTTAAGCAATGTGGGAAGGAGCCTGCAGTGTTTGGGTCTGCACTGAATGTTGAGCAAAGAATGGTTGAGTGTATTCTGCACGATATGAAGCTGCCTTGCCCAGAAAGTGCAGAGGTACAATATGTTCGTTACAGGGAATTTTTTGCTTGTGATAGAGTCATCACATTAGATGATCTCGCAATGTTATCAGAAGTGATGATACAGTATGATGATGTGAGGTCTGCAAACCCTTTTGGTAATTTTTTGATAGCATGTGCGTACATAGAAGAGACGGTATTGCCCAAGATGCTAGAGGATAAAAAGGCTATTTTGTGTGAGAGCAACAAAACTGAACCTCTTGCTGATCAAAGCGGGCAGAATGAACAGCGCTATGCAGATTTTCAAAGAAAAAAAGAAATCCTTGATTTTTTCTGCAAAAAACAAGATCTTCCGCCAGCAGAGTGTTTGATTTTCCAGCATACTAACATGCTGGTGTTCTTTTTGAGATCCCTAGGCGTAGAGTTATCACATTTAGCTCATACGAGTAGAGAGGCTTATGATATTATGATTGAAGTTTTGGATAGATGCCCTTTACAGAATGATCTGGCTCTCCATTATAAAGATTCGAAACTGTCTCTGGACGCCCTTTCTCTTGATTGAGGGTTGATATGATCGCACAATGTAAGAAGTGCAAGAGGACTTTTGCAGCAATCCTTGAAGAGCAATGGCCCGGATCTGCTCGTATAAGAGCAGCGCGCTTACTCTAGATTGGCCACCCTAATGTGTGGAGGGGTTGTTTTAATTTTGTGCTTTGGTCTTTGCAATAATAGTGAATGTATCTATCTATAGCACTTAAGCTGTGTGTTGCTGCATAATGTTTTGCACGGTGTCTTCTCCTACAAAAAATAAACTCGCTACATCGTCAGGAGATGCGAGGACATAAAAAATCAGGCACAAGAGCAAGAGCTCGTCATGATTAAGT
>MPNG01000074.1 GCA_002238905.1 Alphaproteobacteria bacterium bin98
CAGAATTTCATAATATTAGCAAGGGCGATTTTACTTTCACTGAAGAAAGTCCTTATGTGATGGCATTTCAGCAAGAGATGTACGGTAGTGCGAGAGTTTGTCCTGCAACGAATGTTGGTGGTGAGGTGGATGGTGCATGGGGGCAAGATAGACTAAACCCCGCAGAAAATGAACCTTGGCCAATGTTTTGGGATCACCCTCTGCAACCAACCAATCCTCTTGATGCTCCAGTGGAAGGTGGTGCATGGATGCAAGATAGATTAAATCCAAATGAACCTTGTCCAATGTTTTGGGATCACCCTCTGCAACCAACCAATCCTCTTGATGCTCCAGTGGAAGATGATGCATGGATGTACGGAAGTGGTGCGCCACTAATCAATCAAACTGCGAATTGGTGCAGTTATCAAGGGGTAGATGAGAGAGTTTTGCCTGCAGAAAATGCACTTTGGCCAATGTTGTTGGATCACCCTGTTCAACCTGCCAAGCCTCTTGATGCTCCAGTGGGGGCATATGATGTATGTATGCACGGAAGTGGTGTGCCACTAATCAATCAAACTGCGCATTTGTGCAGTGCGCAGGAGGTAGATGAGAGAGTTTTGCCTGCAGAAAATGAACCTTGGCCAATGTTTTTGGATCACCCTGTTCAACCTGCCAAGCCTCTTGATGCTCCAGTGGGGGCATATGATGTATGTATGCACGGAAGTGGTGCGCCACTAATCAATCAAACTGCGGATTTGTGCAGTGCGCAGGAGGTAGATGAGAGAGTTTTGCCTGCAGAAAATGAACCTTGGCCAATGTTTTTGGATCACCCTGTTCAACCCGCCAAGCCTTTTGATTCTCCAGTGGTGGCAGGTGATGCATGTATGCAAGATAGATTAAATCCAGAAGCAGAGTCACAGTATTGGCAAGAGAGAGCACAGTTCCTTCTTGCTGATAGTGAGAGTGGTGGTGAGGTAGATTCAACATATGACATTCCGAACATAGCGCATCACTTAACCAGCTCTTACTCTCCATTAAAGCAGAGTTTGAATGATGATGCTGACAAGCAATTAAAGCAGAGTTTGAATGATGATGCTGACAAGCAATTAACGCAGAGTTTGAATGATGATGCTGACAAGCAATTAACGCAGAGTTTGAATGATGATGCTGACAAGCAATTAACGCAGAGTTTGAATGATGATGCTGACAAGATAAGGTTGCGCGGAGCGTTGCGTCAACAAAAATATCGTGCTGGTGAAATCCTCTTGCGTGCCCACAATGATGTGCCAGCTAGATTCAGGCATCAAATTGGTCTTAGAATCAGGAATTGTGCAAGGTTAAAAAATACAATAGCGGCAATGCTCTCACAAAGGAATAGTTTTAATAGTTTTATAAATATAGATCCATGGCAAACAAAGAAGAGCCAATTAGAACAAGATATGAAAGAATTGAAAATACTAGAAGCGAAGGAAAGTGATAATCAAGAGAGCCGATTAACTAAAATAGCAAGATTGCAAGCTTCCCTGCCTCTAGGCCCTGATGGTGAAATCCGCAAGCCTTCAGAACCATTGATCAATATAGAGCAATTGAGAGAGCTAACAAAGTATAAGGTGATACTTGATCAGGGGGTACTAAAAGCGGTACAAAAAAGTTCCCAGTCTCGAGTAACTTGTGGTCAAGATATGGATGGGACAGGTGCATCAAGTCATGCGTTGCGAGATGGTGAGGTGGGCAAATATACTGATGTAGCAACAGTGTCTTCTGCGGATCAAGACCCCATCACTGCTATGGCGCGATCTGGTGTAAGATATGCCTCTAATTTAGACGGATTGAATCAAGGTGCAGAAGTGGGATTTGACCCTCTTCTTGCAGGCCCTGTTTCTGGTGGCACGCCTTCTGACGCTAAAGAATATAGTGAGGGCAAAATCAAAACAGAGATTGATAAGTTCTTGAAAAGCGGTACAATGCGAGCCTACAATCACGCAAGATTTCTTAAAGCCAGCAATGACCAAAAGAGCAAAGACGGTGCGAAATATGATGCAAGTAAAGATATATACTGTGCAAGATTGGCGGGTTACAGGCGCACTAGAAAGGACTTCCTTGTGTCGCTAGTGCATGACGGAAATGTGCGGCCTGAGGTGATAAACTCATCTATTAGGGACGCGCTAAAAGGTGTAGAGAAAGAAGGTAAAAATAATGATTTGTTATATGTTCATGGTTTGTTAGATGGTTGTGGAGAGATAGTGTTTGATGAGTGGGCGTTGAGAGCAGCTGAAGCTCATCATTTGTTAGGGGTTGGTAGAGAGATGGTGTTGAAAGCAAAAGGAGGAAGTATGACTGCTAAGGATATGGCGTTAGACGAATATAAGAAGAGAGCAGCTGTTAAAAGCAACAACAGAAAGGCTGTTGTTCAAAGAAAAAGGCATGCTCCCGCTGAGGCTCTATTGGATGAAGGGTGCACCACACCGCAGAATAAAAGGTGTTCATGACTCTTCCGTTACAAAAATAGAGAGGTGTGGCCTAGATCTCGCTATCTATTGCTCTCAATGTGTATGCAGTGAAGGCATGTACGCCTTTTTTTACCTGTTTTGCTTGGTGCATTGCCAGAATTTTTCGTGATGGCGGTAAGAGCTTGCCGTCCTCTGTCATTGTGCCAATTCTCTGTGATCTGTTGTGCGCTGATTTGCTTCGAATAAAGTCGCTCTCTTTTGCTTAAGCTAACTCTTATTGTATATGTTTTGTCATTTTGCTTAATGCTTATAGTGTTGATATAATATCTAATG
>MPNG01000075.1 GCA_002238905.1 Alphaproteobacteria bacterium bin98
AGCGTTATAGATTGTGTTGAACTCATAAAGAAATAAATGATATGATGTTCCTAAATGCATAATCTATTTTATTTGCGAATCGTCTTTCTATTGTTTACATTTTTTCTGTACAGCGCTGAGGAATCAGAGGAAACGAAAGATGCAATGATCCAAAGGCTTCGAGAGAGCATAATACCAGCCCGCTTTGCAGCGCTTTCCGTTTGCATAGAAGAAGAGCAGAAGCAGCAAGGGATAAAAGTTGATTACGAATTGATATCAAAGCTTGATGAGAAATGGACGCAAGTAAAAAAGGTCAAGCGCAATGAGTATAGAAAGCGCAAAGGTCAAGCATTATTAGCAGTAAAAGGAGTAGGTCTCCATGAAGTATCTTGCCTCTTGTGTAAAAAGATAGAGGACTGTTGTGAAGTATCTGCGTGCTTAAAGAAAAGGATAGATGAAAACGATGGCACTACAGAGCAGGCAGTGTTGCAAAAAGCATTGAAAGATGAGCAGGCATGGGAGGCAGTGTTGCAAAAAGCATTGACAGCTGATCAGCAATGGGTGGCTCAGGAGAGTGAGAGAAAAAAAAAGAAAAACGATACATATTACTCTCATAAACGAAAGAGAGTTGGAGCACAACCAAAGGATTCTGAAGAAATAGAAAGTGAGTTGGCCAGCACGTCTGATCTTGCACAAAGAGATGAAAAAGAAACGAAAGAGGCAATGGTCCAAAGGATTCGAGAGAGCACAATACCAGCCCGCTTTGCAGCGCTTTCCGTTTGCATAGAAGAAGAGCAGAAGCAGCAAGGGATAAAAGTTGATTACGAATTGATATCAGAGCTTGATGAGAAATGGACGCAAGCAAAAAAGGTCAAGAACAATGAGTATAGAAGGCGCAAAGGTCGAGCATTATTGGCAGTAAAAGCAGTGGGTATCCATGAAGTATCTTGCCTCTTGTGTGCAAAGATAGCGGACTGTTGTGAAGTATCTGCGTGCTTAAAGAAAAGGATAGATGAAAACGATGGCACTACAGAGCAGGCAGAGTTGCAAAAAGCATTGCAAGCTGAGCAGGCATGGGAGGCAGTGTTGCAAAAAGCATTGAAAGCTGATCAGCAATGGGTGGCCAAGGAGAGTAAGAGAAAAAAAAATAATTACTCTAATCTACGAAAGAAAGTTGGAGCACAACCAGAGGATTCTGAAGAAATAGAAAGTGAGTTGGCCAGCACGTCTGATCTTGCACAAAGAGATGAAGAAGAAACGCGAGAGGCAATGGTCCAAAGGCTTCAAAAGAGCAAAATACCAGACCGCTTTGAAGCGCTTAAGGTTCTCATAGCAATGCCGAAGAAGAAAGGGATAAAAGTTGATTACGCATTGATATCAGAGATTGATAAGAAATGGGAGCAAGCAAAACAGGCCAAGGCCGCTAAGAATAGAAGAGAAAGATATCCAGAATCAGAAGTCATAGCATTAAAAGTAAAAGCAGTAGGTGTCCATGAAATATCTGATCTCTTAAAGAAAAGGATGAAGAAAAAAAATCGATCTAAAGATAAGGCAGTGTTGCAAGCAGCATTGCGAGCTGATCAGAGATGGATAGCGCGGCATTGTAAGAGAAGGGGAGTGGTTGCTAAAAAATCTAGGCAGAAACAAGCTCAAAAAAAAAGAGATGAAGTTGTGCTCAAAATGCAACAAAGTAGTGCTGATCTAGGGGTGGATATGGCGGTAGGTATGGAGGTTGAGGTGGATACGGATGCGGATACTCTTTTTTCTCTTTCAGGAAGCGAGGACGATGTACTTAGCGCTCAACAAAGTAGTGCTGATCTAGAGGTGGATATGGCGGTAGGTATGGAGGTGGAGGTGGATGCGGATACTCTTTTTTCTCTTTCAGGAAGCGAGGACGATGTACTTAGCGCTCAACAAAGTAGTGCTGATCTAGGGGCGGAGAAGGTTGCGGATATTCTGCTTGCAATGTTGCATGATGGATTTGGTGGAAGTAAGGCACACACTACAGGACCTCATCCTCCATCGAGGAAGCGTAGTGTTTATGTAGGGAGCAAGAAAAGCAAGAGCGCTAAAAGAAAAAAAGTAGCAGATCTCTTTACCAATGAATCTGACGGCACAAGGTAGATAATTATGCTTGATCGCTGATGAGAATGTGTGGATATATATCAAACAGCCTCCTTTCTTTGGAGGTATATATTGTGTAATAGTCAACAAGGTGTTGCTTTTTTGTGAGAAAAAGACAACTGCTGATGATGAGATGAAGAGCTAGCGGTCAAAGATCAAAAAAATGCAAGAGGCAGCCTGCGGCCTCTCAACCTCAGGTTTATGCTGCTCTGGTCAATTCAGTAAGCATGCTAGTTAGATATTATGCATTGTAATTGTTTTTTTGTTAAAAATTGCTAAAAGGGATTAAAGATTGTGGCAAGGAAAAAAGTCAGGATAGTATTGCTGGTCAAGATTGTTTAGAGAGTTTTTGTGAATAGGTAGAAAGCACAATCACGTATAAATTATATCGATAAACGGCCATAGTGGGAGAGCGGTAGGCGCCTTGTAGGTAAAAATAAGAGAAAAGTCGCACCTCCTCTTGTTATATCTGCCAAAAAGTCATCTTTGCTCTAAATTATACAATTTGAGGATATATTGATTTAAAAAAAATTATGGCAGGCAGATTGTTTTGCATATCGATAAATTTGTGTAGTGTGATCTATT
>MPNG01000076.1 GCA_002238905.1 Alphaproteobacteria bacterium bin98
CTCACAAGGACCCTCTGCAGAACTTGGATGTTGCAACGGTTGTGGAGGACACTGCTGCACAACAGCCCCTCTCATTTGATCTTGCAACGGTTGTGCATATTGATCCGGAATCCTCTTCTTCCACTTCGACAAAATCTCTCTTAGTGATCCTGAAAACCTAGATATATCTGATAGCCGTGTATAACGCTTCTTAGTACTGTGAACGATCTCACTGCGTTCGTACATACTTGGCAAACAACCCAAAACTGTCTCTATCTTATGAAAACCAAAATCAGGAACACATTGTTTAAAAGCATACATTATCGAACTTCCTGTGCTTATCTGCATATCTTTTGCACGAAAAGTTTGAGCTAGTGTATCAGCATTTTTTTTGCTCTCGTGGAACAAGAGATACAGGATAGTCTCAATATCTGCTTCCAACATAATATCAGTCTTTTCCCAAAAATCTTTTTGGGATAATACAAAACATACTTGTAACATAACTGAGTTTTTGACTGTAACAAACTTCTTTGCGAGATTAGATTCCAGACCTTTATAATGTCTTTTGACAGATGCGCCTGTCAACCAAGCATGACGCTTTGCGTGGGTGACCGAATCTACAGGTTCCACCTTCCACACAGCATATTTTAGTGATAGCGAAAACCTTTCTAAATGTTTTTTTGCATAACGACTCTGAATACGATCCACGAGGCTAGATCTCTCTGACTCATTCGGAAAACAATTTTTTATACAATCATAAGTAGGGTGCAACTCAGGAACACATTGGCTCAAAGCACCGCAGACCCTCTCACCGCCGTTAAACACAAGATCATCCGCAGCATGAAAAATATCAGCTAGTTTAAAAGGATCTTGTGCGCTCTCTTGGCTCAGGGCATACAGGATAATATTAATATCTATTTGCAGTAAATGGTTTTCATTCCGGAACCAATGAGGTTCGGATAATGCACGGCATATGTACAACATAAGAGATCGTGCGGCGATAAAACCACTCTGCGCGAGATTAAGGTGCAACATTCTATAGTTGCTTGCCGCGGATTGGCTGGTTAACAACTCAGGTCCCTCACCAGCAAAGCCCTCTGCAGCATCTGTATTGAAAATACACAGCAATAGTGAAAATATAATTATCTTAATCATCATCGTAGAATTCTATCGTTAAACATTAATGTGTGCAACAGTGTATAAAATTTAAAAACAATTTTTGAAACATTGATGAGGAATCGGATATCTCAGGATGCGATTTTACAATACGCTCTTTTTGTAAAATAGCTTTTAATTCTGGCGAAAACCTTTCTGGATCTTCTTGTTTTGTATAAAGCCTATCAAGAGTACGCTTCTTTGAAGAGCGGTGTAACACCTGCGGGAAACATTTCAAAATTGATTCCAGATCCTCATGATCAACTTCAGGCACACATCGACCAAAAGCAAGGGATATCTCTTCCTCGCCTCCACTCACCTTATCACTTTCCTCACGAAAAGTTTGCGCTAGTTTATCAGGATTTCTGACGCTCTCTTGGAACAGGGTAAACAAGATAAGATCAATCTCTGTTTGCACCACCCTGTTTGCACACGACTCGTAATCGGATTCTACTAATTCACAACATACCTGCAACATAATCGCATTTTTGACTGTAATACCACGCTGTTGGAGTGTATATTGCAAAGTGCAGTAGCGGCTTTGAGTGACTAAGTACAAAGCAGAATCCTCAGTAGCAACTCTCTCAGGTTGTGAGTCTTGATACGCAGATTGCGGACACATCACACATTGCCACAAAATATGTATAGGTCCTAGTGTTTGCGAAAACCTTTCTGAACCTAATTTTTGTATATAACGCTCCTTAATCTTATCGATGATTGAAGTGCGATTTTTCATCTTCTTCATCTTCGGAAAAGAGTGTAAAATTGACTCCATCGCCTGAGGATTAATCATAGGCACACATTCACAAAAAACCTTGAACATCTGTTCTTTTATCGGTAATTTTCTCCACTTCTCATCCGCATCAACAAAAGAGCGTGCGAGTCCCTGAGCATCGCTTGCGCTCGCTTGGCTCAGGGTATACAGGATAATCTCAATATCTGTTTTCTCCTGGGCTCTTATATCCTGAAAGAAATTGGGTCGGGATAACACCCAGCATATGTGCAACATAATTGATTGTTTGGCTGTCATATGCTCTGCGAGATTAGATTCCAAAATTTCAAAATGTCTTTGAGCGGTGTCGCCGGTCAACCAATCAAGATGCTCTGCTCCCTCAGCGGCATCTGTATGCAAAATACACATCAATAGTGAAATATAATAAAATGATTCATAAATATCCTTTAACTATGAGACCTTATCATGAAACCAATCATTTTCCTGTAAATTAGCAAAGTATATTTTCACACACTTCATCAACCTTGACAAAAAATCAGCCTCAACTTGTGATACTATTTTCAAAGTATTGAAACACAAAAAGGTTTTTTGAGAATCGCGCATCGCGCTTCGATAATGGTATCGTCGCATATTGTGACCAAATATCATGGCAAGTTAGGCCGCCGAGTACTTACACATCTTCCTCTCGTCTGCTCTCTCGGCTTCTTGAAGCATATTT
>MPNG01000077.1 GCA_002238905.1 Alphaproteobacteria bacterium bin98
ATAAGCGCTGATTTTGTGCCACAGTTTTATCCACCTATGCAAAGTGGTGTAATGGTGTATCCAAGTGCGTATCAATCTCCACAACCGTTTCTATATCCAATGAGTGTTGCGCTTGTGCAGCCATGTTATCCATCTATGCAGAGTGCTGTTGCGTATCAACACTCAGTGAATGCTGCTGTTATGCCACAGTTTTATTCACCTCCACAAGTGTTGCAACAGCAAATGAGAGGTTCTGTGATGAATCCGGCATGTGCGCGTTAATTACAAACTTCTTTAGATGATCGGTACAGGGACCATCTTATACCCTATGTGTGGAGAGGTGAGATCCCAAAATTTGAGCCCGATGCACCTGATTACGTGGAGTATGCTTATACCGGAAAAAAGTGAGTATTGAAAAAGAGCTTCCAAATATGCTGGATCGTATTGGCCGCACAGTGCGTCCATGTGATTGTTACAAAAAAATAGCTTATCCGAAAAACGTTCAGCTGCGCCTTGATGAAATAAAGAAATATATTCCTCGTATGACTCCTTGTCAGCAAGCTATGACTTTTGCTTGGGCGTTTGCTATAGAGCGTCAAGGTGATAGCGCATTGCGTTCCCTAGGATTTTTCAAAGGTTGGAAAGATTTCGACTATATTTGGATATCATGTCGGCGCCAGATCCCGCAGTATCTGTATGCTTTGATGGAGTATACCAATATTGAGGTTTATGGAAAGCGTATGAGAAGTGCCGCAACATATCATAGTCATGGAGCGGCGCTAGCAGCAAATCAAAATGTTGCTCCGACGGAAACCCAGGAGAGTTTTAGTCCAGATTGGCAGAAGATGATGGATGGGGAGCGTAATGAACCAGACAGCATGAGATATCTTTTTAACTGTCTCTTTCCTGAGGGTGATGCGCCAGGTGTAGTGTAGAATCTACCGTACAAACTGATTAAAATCTTAAGCTGCATAATTGAATAGAGTGGAACAGGATTTTTCCTATTAAGTGGATAAAGTGTTTGAAAATATACTTTGATCATTCAAAGAAAAATGGAAAAAATTATTGGTTTCATGATAATATTTTATAGTTGAAGGATATTTATGATTCACATTATTATATTTGCGATATTTATGAGTATTTTTCATACAGATGCTGCAGAGGGTCCTGACAATCGTGTTTGGTTTACAGGCGAAACCGTTGCAAGCAACTGTAGAGCTTTGAAAGATAATCTCGAACATTGTGGTCTTGTAGTCGCAGAATCGGCTTTATTTCAAGTGTTCGCTGCATTATCCCAACGCGATTTTTTTCAGAATGCAAGCCCCGTGCTGCAAGTAGATGTTGAGGTTTTGCTTCATGTTCTGCGCAAAGAGAGCGAAACATGTCCTTACCAGCTAGCTCAAAGGTTTTATCACAATCATTGTGATGCGATATACAGCCAGATCATCTTGCATCTTGGCCAATGTGTGCCAAAGATTGATATTTATGACGAGGATATTCAAAAAATTTTGGCTTGTTTTCCGAAGGTGCTCAAAAGGGATGCAATCAAGGCAAATATTGAGAGACGTTATCAAAAGCAAAATTCAGAAAGGCTTTCGCCATCACTCAAACATGCTTTATTTACGATGTTTTTGGAATCTGAATATAAAGGATTAGAACATGATAAACATTTTGTAGAAGTTCTTTCTTGGTTGAAAGGCGAATCCGCGCAAACATACTATGGAACTTTGACCGCTAATCTCGCAAGGCAGCGTTTTGCAGTCGAATGCTCGCCTATGTTGGAAGTATGTGGTGCATTATCCCAATCTGATTTCTTTCAGAAGGTAGATCTCTGGTTGAAAGTAGATATTAATATTCTCCTGCATTTTTTATGTGAAGAGAGCGGGAAAAATCCTGAGAAACTAGCGAGCTCTTTTCGTGAGAAAGATAGTCAGGTGCGTGAAATGAAGGAAGGAGAGAAAACAATCCTCTATGTTTTCGGACAATGTGTTTCTGAGGTTCAGACTGACGATCTTAAAAGAATGTTGAAATGTTTGCCAAAGATTCTGGGCCAGCGCTCTTTCATCAAGCGCCGTATTCTTCGGCGTTATCAAAAAGTCGGTGCAGAAAGGTTTTCGGAAGAACTACAAAATACTTTATTTAAGTGGAAGATGACTGCGGAATCTGACCATCAAGATCCGGAATCTACGCATCAAGGAAGGCCATCTGATGCAGGTGCTGTCTCTTCTGCATCGGATGAGGAGCGTCCTTGGTTGAAAGAAAAATCCGCTCAAGAACACTGTGGAATGCTGGAGGCGCAGCTCCGACAGAAAGCAATGACAGTTGAAAACTCGAGTATGTTGTTCCTATGTCGTGAATTATCCAGACACGATTGTGATCTGGATACAAACTTTTTGGTGAGAACAGATATTAAGACAGTCCTGTATCTTTTGTGCCAAAAGAGCTTGTGCCAAAAGATCGAAATGCC
>MPNG01000078.1 GCA_002238905.1 Alphaproteobacteria bacterium bin98
TGTAGCAAGAGAGCAATACTTGGTTCAAGAGCAATTACCCTTTTCTCCTGTCCAAAGTGTGGTGCAATATCGCTACGCGCATATGCCTCCTACAGCAACGGGGTATACGCCTTCTGCTATGCAGGCGGCGTGTGGTGTCCCGGAAGAGTGTTTGGGGGTACCTGTAGCAAGAGAGCAATACTTGGTTCAAGAGCAATTACCCTTTTATCCTGTCCAAAGTGTGGTGCAATATCGCTACGCGCATATGCCTCCTACAGCAACGGGGTATACGCCTTCTGCTATGCAGGCGGCGTGTGGTGTCCCGGAAGAGTGTTTGGGGGTACCTGTAGCAAGTGAGCAAGACTTGTTGAAAAATCAAAGGATCTTTTCTCCTGGCCAAAGTGTGCCGCAATGTGTGCCGCAATATTCCGAGGGTCACAAGTCTTCTGTTATAGCCCCATTTCCTTGTATCTCGGTGGAAAAATTACAAGATTGGATTATAAAGACCGCAAAGCAATATGTGAGTAAGAATCCAAAAACATTAGTTGTCAAAGATGAAGTAGCAATGGCGTCGCGAGATCAGGATTGTGGGTGGAAAAGAAGAAGGGGATGGATTTTTACTATTCTTAGTGTAGAAGAAGGCGTCTCGATTGATGATATGGGAGCTGGCATTGACAATCTAGTGTTGAGATGGAAGTGTGCGCAAACACCAGAGGATCTACAAATATATAGCGAACTGCAGATGCTGAAAAATACGCTTGATAAGATACAAAAATTACAATCTTCGATAATGAATACCGTAGAGCAATATGTGCTAAAAAACGCAGAAACATTAGTTGTTAAAGATAAAGTAGAAATGACATCGGAAGAGCAGGGTCGTGAACAAGCAAGAAGGGCTGCCTCTATTTTTAGTCTTTGCGAAGAAGATGTCTCGATTGATGATATCGGAGCTGGTATTGACACTCTAGTGTTGAGATGGAATGGTGTGCAAACACCAGAGGGTCTACAAAGATCTGGGGCACTTCATATGCTGAAAAATATGGTGTATAAGATAAAAAGATTACAATCTTTGATTGAGCGCACCATCAGTTACTATATGAGACCTAAAAGAAGGAAAAAAAGCCCATTAGCTATCAAAGATGAAACAAAAAGGGATCGTGGCGACCAAAGTCGTGCACTGGCAAGAGCGTCTAATATGATGTACACGAGAAGGATCGGCATTGCCCGTATTCATGCAAAAGAAGCTACCTCGCTTGATGAAATAGAAGAGGTCATTAAATTTGTCCAGAGTTTGCCGGAAGCAGCAAATTACGAACGAATAAAATCTGAACTCGATAGTCTGCTAAAGGCGGCGGATACGATAAGGGAGGAAGCACTCAATAACAGACATACAGTTTCAGAGCAGTTGAAACATGAGATCTCATCTATGAAAAAGCGTAAGATCTCATCTATGAAAAGCAGCAAATCACGAACGAATAAAGTCTGAACTCGATAGTCTGCTAAAGGCGGTTGATACGATAAGGGATGAGGCACGCATTAACAAAATTTCAATTTCAGAGCAGTTGAAACATGAGATCTCATCTATGAAAAAGCGTACCAAATAACAGAAGAGTACTGGTTCAAAAAATTGCCCTCAGAAAATCCACGCACAGAAATAAGAAATTGATCTTTTTTACTAAGATCCTCTGGTCCTACTACGAGTTTTGAGAGATCTCTCTCAAAAGACGCTGCTAGGTAGTCTTGCTTCTTTTTCTGTATTTAATTAGTAATAGAATATATTTTTTATAGTCAAAATGTAGTAGAATATATAGAAATATGGTAGCAATATGATGAATATATTTTATATACAAAGATTATTATTTTTATGTGTGATTCTTCTTCATAGTGCTGAAAAAAGTGCTGGTGTGATGGCATGTCAGCAATGGGTATACGGCAGTGGTGCGCCACTACTCGATCAAACTGAGCAGTATTGCAGTGCTCAGGGGGTCGATGCGAGAGTTTGTCCTGCAACGAATGTTGGTGGTGAGGCAGATGGTGTATGGGTGCAAGATAGACTAAATCCCGCAGCAAATGAACTTTGGCCAATGTTGTTGGATCACCCTCTGCAACCCACCAATCCTCTTTATGCTCCAGTGGAAGATGATGCATGGATGTACGGAAGTGGTGAGCCACTAATCAATCAAACTGCGCAATGGCACAGCGGTCCGGTGATCGATGATAGATTTTTGCCTGGAACGAATGTTGGTGGTGAGGCAGGTGGTGCATGGATGCAAGATAGATTAAATCCCGCAGCAAATGAACCTTGGCCAATGTTGTTGGATCACCCTGTGCAACCCACCAATCCTCTTTATGCTCCAGTGGAAGATGATGCATGGATGTACGGAAGTGGTGAGCCACTAATCAATCA
>MPNG01000079.1 GCA_002238905.1 Alphaproteobacteria bacterium bin98
TCTTGCGCGTCAGCACCCGAACAACCAGAGGCATGGCTTGCAAGACAAGGATCATATTCCTCGCTTTCCTCTTGATTTAAGCAAACTAACTCTGGTGCACTGCCTATGCCAGAAGTCTCCATAGCAGTCATACTGCCTTCATCCGCTTCATCCTCCGCAGACTTATCTGTAACGCAAAGACGGTCTGCGCTCATATCAAGTGCGTGCAACGGATCGGGCGGATCCGCCTTCAACTTTGCTCTCCTTTTTGCTCTCCTTTTATACGAATCTTGCATCAAAGAACCATCCTCACAATATTTTTTTCTTCCCTTCATACCCAAAATGACTTTTTGCATATAACTAATTTCTAAAGATGTGTGTTTCTCGCTTAAAAGGCTTGAAGATATAGTGTGCATCGCCAATTGCACATCCTGAAGCGTGACCGATTGTTCCTCCATTATCTTCAAAATGCAATTCTTTCTAGCTAGTTTGTAATCCATCAATCTCTTTCTGTATCGCAGCATATCTTGGCGCGACAGACTTTCTTCACTTAATTTTCTCTCCCATTTTCCTTGTTTATAGGCTCGTCTGTGCGCTCTTCTGGCATGCAATACAATGAGCCGTTTTATTTCCTCAGAAGCGAGCCTCTGATCACCTATTATCTCTTCAGAAGTAGCAGAACCAGAGACACAGCCTGCAAGAAGAGGATCCTCTGCCTCTTGATTCAAGCAAACTAACTTTGGTGCACTGCCTATGCCAGAAGTCTCCATAGCAGCAATGCTGCCTTTATCCCCTTCATCCTCCGAAGAATTATCTGTAACGCAAAGACAGTCGCTCATATCAAACGGGCGCAACTGATCGGGCGGATCCGCCTTCAACTTTGCTCTCCTTTGATGCGCACCTTGCATCAGATCATCACCCGTGCAAGATCTTTTTGCCACACTGTGCTCCATATGCCGAGTGGCATTTTTCATAGAACTAATGTCTAAAGATGGCAATGCCTCGGTTGAAGATATAGTATCAATCACCGGCGTG
The DNA here is from genome assembly GCA_002238905.1 of Alphaproteobacteria bacterium bin98. GTDB lineage: Bacteria > Pseudomonadota > Alphaproteobacteria > Bin98 > Bin98 > Bin98. The sequence goes on from MPNG01000079.1 coordinate 1,015, forward strand.
ACCGATTCTTGCTGCCTGATCTGAAAAATCAAGTTCTTTCTAGCTAGAGTGTAATCCGACCATCTCGTTTTGTATCGCCGCATATCTTGGGTCGACAGACCTCCCTCACTTAAGCTTTTCACCCTCAAAATAATCAGCTGTTTTATTTTATCAGAATCGATCCTCTCATGCGCGCCTTTATACTCCCCGCTGAAATAGCTCTTCCAAGGAATGCGGTCAGAATCTGAAAGAAAATCTACCTTTCTTTCTCTAACTTCAACCACGCCTTCAAGGGAAGAGAGACTGCCAGCACCGCAATGCACAAATGGACATAATAGACAGACTATGTGTAATTTTCGTAAACAAAATATCTTGGTCATTACCTATATCTTTTTTATCATCACTGTTGAATCATACTTTGATCTTTTTTTTAGCACTCTTGATTCTGCAAGTAATTTATCAATTTTCTCCCAACTTTTCACATCCATATTAATGGATAGGCGAGCAATAAAGGCGATTCATGTGATCCTCATGCTCTTTCTACAGTCACCAAAAGATCTGCCAAAGTATCAAAATCCCTCTTCACAGGAGAAACAATCGATCGTCCGTTTTCTCTGTCAGAGTCATGCGGATCAGCAGGTATTTCCAGCCCATACCACTGTTCCCAATCATTTGGAAAAAATGCGCCGCGCAGCAGAAGCGTACAGAACAATATCAGTATATAAAACATATGATTCATTTTAATTAATATTTTTTTAACACAATAAAATTATATCTCAGATACCTTGATGTAGCAATATTTTTCTGTTGAGTCTCAAGTCGCCCTGCTTGATATTCTTCCTGAAGAAATATTATATCCTCTCTGTAATTTTTTATTTTAGAAACACTTCCCTCGCCTTGTGGCTTTTTCTTGCGCAGCGCTATAGGACGATGACTGAGAGTGATTGGTGCTTCAGATCCAGTACAGAAATATTCTATCTTTCTGGAAGGCACAACAAAAACTTGGCACTCCCTTTCAGAATAATCTACGATCTTTGCACTATGCAAAACATATATATACAATTTTCTAATATGTGTGCTTATTTTTATAATTAAAGCTACAGCGCTTGCCCTCAACGCTATACCGTTTCAACTTCTGTACAAGATTGACATAAACCATAAATGGCCCACACGACACTACTCCATCCGGTATGATACACCACTGCATCTGCCAAAAGGCTGCGCATACGGCACAATGCGTAAGGCAGGAAAGACCATGTTTTTTTTAGTATTGTCTCTGTTGGGTGCACGCTGACATGCGCGGCGCAGTTTTCCAAAAGTCGCAGCAAAAGATCGTAAGGCATAATTTGCTTCA
>MPNG01000013.1 GCA_002238905.1 Alphaproteobacteria bacterium bin98
CAAAAATTCTGAAAACCGCAACAATTGTTCATCTACCACCTCACTTCTTCTGTGTTGCGCGTTGGCAAGAGGCCCGAGCAGGATTTCGTTCATTTTTCGTATATAAGGAAATTTATCCCCCAAAGTACGCGCAACTGTCTGATCGCAAACCACATCGAGCAAACTTTTCTGTAAAATCGTTTTGTGGCGACTCTGCACTTCTTCCCAATCCTTAATTTCTTTGAGTATTTTTCTAAAAACTTCCAAATTAACACACAAATCATTACACTTAAAGCCGTCAAAATCATATTCAACCTGTATAGGTGGCAACACGCTATCGTCATCACTATCATGCAATATCTTCCGAACGCTCAAAACATCTGAAAAATTCAACTCCATGGACTGCCGCAAGCAATCCGCAGTATTCATAAATTCAGTTGCGTTCAATCTTACCAATGAGCATGATCCATGCTTAATTGTGAAAAACGTCTGACATCTTCTTCAAAATTATACGCAATAAAAAAAGTCGCGCAGGATGCCAATCTCTCTATCCGAGTACTTATTTCACACTCCATTTGCACAAACTTATCCAGATTGTCCCTCAAATGATCACAGCGATTGGGTAATGCGCTCTTTGCTTGGAACGCAAGAAGCGCACATATTATCATGATATTGTTGATTATTTTCATAAATTGAGTATACCATACAAAATCACAACACTATACAGAAACAAAAACTTAAAGAGGACAACATCTTTCCCTCATTTTCATGTTAACCTTCCTTTACTATCTTCCAAAGAGATTCTAACGATTTCTTTCTCCTATATCGATGATATTTGTCATTTTTCTGGAAAGAATAATAAACGCCAAGTGGCTATGGCAGAACTCGTATGCGCACACTTGCGCTTTGTCCTTTGGCATCCTGAGCAGTTAAGGTATAAAAACCCTCTTTTAGAGGATTCCATACATACTGGCCTTCTTGTTCTTTCACCAAACCATAGCTTCCATTCACAAAAAAGGATAGTTTCCCTTTCGCATTTCTAATCTGAATTGGCAGGCCTCCTTCTTCCTTTGTTTTTGCAAGAGAAATGCTAGAATCATTAAATGGGAACTCTATGGTAATGTTCGCGTCTTTTTCCTCATGAGACAACACTTCTCGCATAATGCTGCCAGGCGATAGACGCCTTTCTTCGCAAAAGCTTTCAGCTGTTCTTGGCAAAAAGGAAAATATTTTTTCTACCAAAGGAAAAGCTACAGATCCTCCTGTTTCGTAGTTAAGACCTGCATTGTCTGGATATCCACACCAAACAGCAACGACAAAGCGCCCATCCACTCCTATACACCATGCGTCATTGTGCCCATAGGAAGTTCCCGTTTTTACAAAAAGCGATCGACCATCAGAAAGCCTGGTAACTTCTAACATTTTCCAAAGCTCTTCCACAGATTCTGCGGATAACATGTGCGCTTTGCTTCCTTTGGTCATATCGTGTGTGTAAAAAACGGGATACGACCAACCATTATTAACAAACACTCCATAAAGTATGGCCAATGATTCCAAATTTGTAGCGCATCCTCCAAGCGCAATGCTAAGATTTGCTTCTCCGGGAAAAGAAAAGAGAGCGCCGGAACTCTTGATGTTATCAACAAAATTACACACCCCTACTTTTTGCATCAAGTGCACAACGGGCGTATTGAGAGAAAGACGCAACGCATCTTCAGCAGATAGCCAGTTTCTTAATTTTTTATCAAAATTATGAGGGCAATAAGATCCGTAGCTTCGCTTAATATCCAACATAAGAGTATCTCTTGCAATCAACCCCCTATCCATCGCCATACCATATACAAAAGGCTTGAGCGTTGATCCAGGAGAGCGCATAGCCGTCACAAAATCAAATTGGCCTTTTTTATAAGTATCCCAAAAATTGTCTGACCCCACATACGCCACCACCTGATGCAAGAGATGGTCAATCACAATGACTGCCTTATTAAAAGGAGTTTTGTGTTGCAAAACTTTTTCAACCTGGTGTTGAATATCAGGACACAAGTAGGTTTTTTGAGAACCACTTTGGCCCATTTTTTTTAATCTCATACTAATGTGTGGCACGTATTTTGGTATAGGGTAAAGGGTTTTGGGTACCGCAATACCTCTGCACTCACAAGCTTCTTTTGCAGATATAATCCAGAGACTTTCTAATTTATTAAGCATACGGTTTCGTTCATGAAGAGCCTGTGCGTAATGGCATTGGGGGCGTATAGCCGCTGGCATGCGAGGAAGCGCCAGCAAAAGAGCAATTTCATCTCCACACAAAACATCCGCATCGTGGTTAAAGTATGCAAAACTGGCCGCACGTACACCCTCAATGTTTCCTCCGTAAGGCGCCCTTAAAAGATAAAGAGATAAGATTTCCTGTTTAGAGTATATGCGCTCTAAGTGCCAGGCGTAAAAACACTCCTTCACCTTGTTTAAAAATGTTTTCGTGTGTGGATACAAAAGGCGCGCGGTTTGCATGGTAATGGTGGATGCACCTGAAACAATTTTCCCCTTATCAAACCACTGTATAAAGGCCCGCATTAACGCAAAAACATCCACTCCTTTATGTGAGAAAAAACGTTTATCTTCTATTAAAACCAATGCTTTGACAAAACGCTTATCTATCTGTTTAAGATCACCATACAACGTGCGCATGGTACGATTAAACGAGAGTGTTTGGTGTAAAACACCCCCATATTTATCCAATACAAGAAGCGTGGGATCGTCCTGCGGAGCGGGCACAGACATACTCCAAACAATAAACAAAGCGCGCACACATTCCCAAACACACAACGCTTTTAAAGCGCAGCAAAACAATCTACTTTTAGGGACCATTCTTCCACACACACCTTATATCCAGAGTTATGCAGGTTCAGGAGTCTTCACACACACCTTATATCCACCAGAGTTGAGTAAGTGCTGAGGTTCATACCTTGAGTAAGAAAAAGCTCCTGGAGCATAAAATTCTCCCTCCCGCGTAACTACCACAAAATACCAATATCCAGGCTTAGTGTAGCAAAACTGCGATAGAGCTTCTGGCGTTTTTTCAAATGTTTCAATGTTGTAGTAGAGGTGTGCGCCTACCGCATACTTGGTGTTTTTTGCCAGTTTATGTGTATCGCCTGTAATTTGTTGAAAACAGCCTGGCAAATAGTCTATAGTTGCCCTCTGGAGCCCATCTGTGCCAAAACTATGCTCTACATACACACAAAGCCTCTCTCCTTTCATGAGGTGTTCAGGATCTCTAACGTTGCCATCTAGATCAAAAAATTTGTGATTCAATTTTTGAACAAAGGATTTTTCTTCTTTTATAACACCTAAAAATCGGTTTTGTGCTCCAATTTTAGACATCACTTCTTGAGGAGATCCTTCATGTTTGGTGGGAACAACTCCCGGCTTGCCTAAAATGTTTTGAAGTTCCAAAAGGGAAGATTTTGCAAAAAGCGAAATATAAGAAGCATGACTCTGCGCTTCACGAAGAATATCTAACATCTCACTCATCTTTTCAGTTTCTTTTACATCATCCATCAACCTAATAATAATGGCGAGATCACCAACAAAGCTTCGCTTGTCCGTATTCGTCATAGCATAATCAGCATCCAGTGGCAGAAATTTGTAGAAAAGATCAAAACCACCATTTTTAAGATTTTGGCACAACACATATGTTTTTTTCCACCAGTGCGCAGCACGATCCGCAAAGCCATATTTAGCAAAAGCCGAAGCGATATACGCAAAAACTAAAGGATCTTGCCCCAGCAATTCTTCGTCTTGCGTAAAGTACCGCAAATGGCTCAAACCACCTGCACCAATACTAGCGCACGTGTAAATAAAAATCGCATCAGAAAGATTCGCACTTTTATTACTGTTGGCGCGTTTTTGCTGCATGGCCTGCGACCAATCTTTCATGCTAGACAGTACAGATTTTATGGATTCTGTGGGTGCATATTTACTCTGAACATACAAAAACTCCAAAGCTTGTACTGTCATATCGCTTATGCGAAAAGCACCACTCTTTCTGCTATCAGCATATGTTTTACAAAAAGAAAAAATACTCTCTAAAATATCATCTGTATCTTGTCCTTGAGCTCGTGCTACATGGTACTGCATTATCCAATACTCTAATGGAGAAAGCATAAGGCGCTCTGAGTCCTGGTATGGGTCATAAGATATTGCTTTTGATGCCATGAGAGCAATGATATCTGGTGGCAAGAAAATATCTTCTTGCCCCTCCCACACAGTGATATGCTCGGCATTTAGCAAGCGCTTATCCTCTATTTTTCCCTTCCATGGAATAAGTGTAGACTGTACGCATTTGACTTCTCTGACACAAAGGGGTTTTGTGTGTACTTTTTCATAAGATGAGCATCCATGCAACGCTTTAATCGTTAACTTCATCACATCGTTGCACAGTTTTCTGGTATCCACGCGCACAAGAATTTTCAAAGATTCTCCTGGCTTAATGGTCGCTTTTCTCTCTTCTTTAGCAAAAATACCCTCTTCTGTCTCTAACACAATATGGCAAGAAACTTCCTCGTCCAAAGCGTTAGTCAACTGAACATAGCCTTCGCCATTATCTCCTACTGCAATCATGGTGGGAAAACCCCATCTAACTTCTAAGGGCTCACGCACTTCTATTTTTTCTTCAGCGCGACCAAAGCGCTTATCAGACCACACAAGCGATCGAATCGAAAGAGCGCCTGACACATGCGATGGAACAACAAAAGGCATCACCAATTTTCCTTGCGCATCAGCCTCTAACACACCGCTGTAAAGCGTTTGAGGCCTCTCTTGTGATGACAGTGTGAATTTACGACCATAGCGATCATAATAATTAGAGCCACCTCCCTGGCGCATAGGAACTGGCTTGAATCCAGGGGCAAAAATAACCCCTTGGTAGCTATCGGATATTTTATAGAAAAATCCTGCCTTCTCTGCCAAATCCGCGATGACATCTGGTGGCGTATGGTTGGTAATACTCAATACAGCATCACTCACAACAAAAACTTGAGCGTAAACTTTTTCTCCAGGACGGCATTGTGTAGAAATTGTCGCCTCTATTAGATCACCTGCAGAAGCGACTTTTGGCAACGTAATCTGAGCGGGGATAACAAAGTCATCGTTTGCCATAAACAATCTCTTAACACCCAGATATACCAGAGGGTGAGGAACACTATCCCATGTGTACTCTGAGCATTCATTTTCCACAACAGAAAATGGACGCGCCAAGCGGGAAAAGACAAATCCACCACGCAAACCCAAATCCTGATTTAAAGAAGATTGATGAGTAAAGTCAGTTTTTTTATCAACATGTTCAGAGCATAAATGATGCACCTTCTCACCCAACATTAAAAGGTGCATAAAGCCTTTTTCTGGCACTCCAGTCTTCACCACAAAAGCATCGCATCTCTCATATATTTTTTTATCCAAAGAAAGGTCAAGAAGAAATCTTGGCTCCGATAGATCTGCTTTTTTAACCTTCAAAATTGTTTTAACGCCATCGGAGGTTGTCAGTACAATACGAGTGATTTGTTTATCATAAACATCAGGAAACACCTTGTTCGCTGGTTCGTTATTATTAACATCAATATCTCCTTCATATAAAATGTTTTCTGATAAAATATACTTATGAACCCATCCCTCTATGTTGTTTTTTATCCACGAATATCTTCCCGATGTTCCGTAGCACACGTAATGCACTTTGCCTGAAAACATCTCTTTATCTTTATTAATAATGGCGCAATCCAAAGCAAATCCATAAGACAACATGCGGCAACGCGCCGCTACCGCTTTCGATGCTACCCACAGATCCTGACTGCTTTTTCCAAAAGTGGTTTGTGCTGCGGAAATGCTATACTCCATTTCAAGAAAAGCTGCACCAAACAAATCAGATAAATCTAATTTTATCGCACCTTTTCCAGAATCATCAACATCCAAACCTTTAGTGTGGTGGAATGCTTGATGCAAACCTCCAACAACAAACCCTTCCCACTTGCCAGACAAGCGAAGCGGCTTCGCTTTAACCTCCATAAACACGTAACCAGAAGTTGGAAAACCATGCATATCTTCGAGATCAAGGGATATTATAGCTTGTTGATTAGGCTGGCTATCAACTTTAAGCTTTAAAGAGTGCTCAGGAATGCTGTAATAATCCACCGCAACCGTTGTGCAGGCAACATCAGGGCCTTGAGGGTCTGTTTTGACACACACTTCCCAAGCACCTTGGGGCATATGTTTACTTAAAGGAAAGGAAGCTGATCGCATGCCCGCAATACCGCGCGGAATAAGAATGGTTTTTGTTAAAATATCCTCATGACTGTCCAAAGGTCGACGCAAAATAAAGGTCACTGGCATGTCATCTTTCGCTTGAAAATGAACATCTCGAATCATAGCGGAAACATAAATGGTTTCTCCAGGAGCATAAATGCCTTTATCAGTATAAAGGCTTATGGGGGTAGGTATCTTTTTGATTGCCTCTCCCTCAGGATGCAAATCTTCATTTGTATTAAACCAAATAAAATTCACATCATGTGAAAGATCTGCCTGCGCGCGTATAAAATGTGGCTCCATACCACTCACACCAAGAAGCATTTCTTGGGGCACAAATACCATGCCATTTTTATCAGTTACGCCAGAAAAAAGCTCCTGCTCTGATCGAGCAAACACTGTAACACTAACATTTTCTTTGGGCGCACCACTTTCAAATCCATGCACCAACACAGTTAATCCATCTGGACCTTGGATACGCGTAATGCAAAGATCAGTCAAAATAAACGATTTTTGCTCTGGATGACGGGCACCAGTTTCAAATATTTCTAATACATAAAAACCACAATCCAAAGGTTTATCAAGCATGTTTCTCAGATAAACTCCTCCGAATTTCAACCTATTGGCATCACCACTCAGGTCAACAACCCCTTCCCATAAAGGTGTGGGCAATGTAAAAAATCGTGGATGATAAGCATCTATTTTCTTAAAAAAAGAATTCCATTTAGTGTGCGATATCTTGTACAGTTTACAGACAGCCTCTCCCTCATTCTTGGCCATAACGGGAAATATTTGCTTGCCTGATTGTGGAATAATATACCCGTGCCGACCACGCGCAGCCATTTTTACCTCTGAACTCAGATCGTTTAAAAAAACTGATAGGGTAACATCACCAACGGTCTCTTGATGGTGTTGGCTTTTAATGCCAGATTTAATAGTGATTTTAAGATCGGATTTTTCTGCATCCAAAGGAAAGTTATCCACCTTGACAGCAAATCCGTTCTCCACAGATATGCGCGCTTCTGGAATACCTTCTACAACAATCTTATTAGCAACACTAGCTTTCTCAATATCATGAGAGAAGAGCAAAGTGACCTCACCATTTTTTGAGTATACATCAAACACCATAAACTCATCTGGGTATCGAGCAACTTTGTCTCGAGCGTATCGCGTGTAGATAATTTTTTCGGCTTCTGTCAGAGGTGTGTGTTGACATTTTTCTAACAATTGTACTAATGTTTGCTCATCCTGTGTCAGTGTTTGTTTTTTGAGAAAAGCCAAAATGTCTGAAATTTGTTCTCGCTCATCTTTGTCTATAATCTCTAGTTTCACGCAAAGCACACCAAGGTATAATAGCGCGGAAGAAGTGTCAAGGGACCCCTGCACCATCACACTCCACAAATCTTTTCGCAACTGTTCCAGTTTGTCTACTCTGACGCTATTAGTCCTTCCTCCGCTTGCAAAAATGCTCATAAAAGAGTTTCTCAAGGATACTTTTTTTCGAACAATCCCTCTCAACGAAAGAAGCGATTTATTTGCTACCCTGTCTTGCAGTCCCAACACTTTAATTTCTTGACGTCGCGCATCCTGAATACGCTTCTCCAGACCACCTGCTCCCAACAAAAGAATAGGCATCATTACAAAAATCCATCTCATACGGAATTATATCACAAATCAGTTATGAAAAATCCTATGCAAAATCCTATACAAAACCTACAAAATATGTCTTTATTACAAAAAAAATGATAATCTCAGATTAAGAGGGGTGCATCATGGTAAGAGTATCGATTAATGGATTTGGAAGAATTGGCAGACTTGTGCTGCGAGCACATCTGGAGCGACCTTCAGATCGATTTGAAGTCATCGCCATCAACGATCTTATGCCCATTGATCAAGCCGCCCACCTTTTAAAATATGACTCTGTGCATGGGTCGCTACGCGATGTGCGGCACACAGAAACCCATCTCATTGTTGGCAACAAAAAAATACAATACCTTCAGGAACGTGACCCAAAAAATCTCAACTGGACTTCCTTAGGTGTATCCATTGTTGCGGAGTGTACAGGCATCTTTAATTCCAAAGAAAAGGCATCTGTTCATATTGATCAAGGCGCGGATTATGTGCTCATTTCTGCCCCCGCACCCGATGCAGATCAAATGATCGTTTACGGCATTAATCACACCAGTATTGATAAAAGTCATCAGGTTTTTTCTAACGCATCTTGCACCACAAACGCTATAGCGCCTATCATTTCTGTTCTGCATAACGCTTTGGGTATTGAGAGTGCGTTTATGACCACAATTCATGCTTTTACAGCAGATCAAAAACTTGTGGATGCACCCCACAAAGATTTGAGACGAGCGCGAGCTGCCTCTGAATCCATTATTCCAACTTCTACAGGAGCAGCACGCTCTATTGGTGTTATTTTTCCAGATTTAAAAGGACGCATTGATGGCGTTTCTGTGCGCATACCAACAGCAGATGTTTCTTTTATTGATTTATCCTTAAACGTTCGCACAGAGTGCTCTGCGGAATCGGTTAACACACTTCTTGAGCAAGCATCACTTTCAGATATGAAAAGTATTATACGGGTGTGCCAAGAACCACTCGTTTCCAAAGATTTTGTTCACGCCCCAGAAAGTGTAGTGGTTGATGGGCTCATGACGCAAACAGTCACACCTCATCTTTTAAAGGTTTTTGCTTGGTATGACAATGAATGGGGCTTTTCTAATCGTATGTGTGATGTGTTAAGCTATCTTCAGAGTCGATTATGAAAACAACCATTCTTGGATGCGGTGCGTGGGGAACAGGCATCGCATCTGTTCTGCAAAAAAACTGTTCCGAAGTGTGTTTTTGGACCCCACAAAAAGAAGAGTTTGATTACTTTGCCACACACCGCGGATCGAGTAAAATTCCCGGCTGTGTGCTACAAAAAAATGTCTCTGTCACCATGGACATTAGAGAAGCTGTGGAGAAAAGCAGTCTGATTGTCATTTGTATTCCTGTGCCCTTTATTAGATCTGTATGTATACAAAACGCCAGCATTTTTCACACAACTCCCATTCTTTCCGCATCCAAAGGAATAGAAGAAAATACCGGGCTTTTTGTCACGCAAGTCTTAGAGAGTGTTTTACCTACATGCCCACCTCTTGCAGCGCTTTCAGGTCCGAATTTTGCAAAAGAAATCGCTGAATTCATGCCTTCCTCCACCTCGATTGCCTGCGACCCAAGCCTCCAAGATCTTTTGAAAAAAAACTTTAACACCGAATGTTTTAGTATTCTTTTTACCAACGACATCATAGGTGTCCAGGTGGCAGGAGCTCTCAAAAACGTTTTTGCTATTCTTTCCGGTATAGCCACAGAACTTGGTTATGGATTCAGCAGTATCGCATGCCTTCTTACACAAGGTATCCAAGAAATGGCTCTCTTTGCTGAACAAAAAGGTGGTAATCCCTTAACACTTTTGGATTTTTCAGGAGTGGGCGATCTTATTTTAACCTGCTTGGGAAGCTTATCACGTAACCATACCTTTGGAACCTACTTAGGGAAAGGCTTTTCTGTGGAAAGCGCTTTGGAAAAAGTAGGAACAGTCGAGGGGGTCCTCACCACACTCTCCATTAGCCAATCTCTTTCTTTTAAAGATATGCCAGTGACGCAAGCAGCTTACAGAATCCTTTATGATCACACAAATCCTAAAGCAGAACTACAAGCTCTTTTATCGAGGGAGCTAGATTGAGAAAGTTTCTTGCTTTATCTTTTTGCCTTATTTGGTTCATATGTGTTGTTCTATGTGGGTCTATTATATTTTTTAGGCAGCTCTTAGAAAACAAAAAAATTGATATTTTAGGAGAAACGCTTTTTTTTGAAAAAGCCCAACTAGACTTTACTGCCACAAGAATCTCTCTTGTTATAGAGAAAATTCACTCTCCCAAACATCAGCTTTTTATTAACCATTATGAGCACTCTCTTGGACTCAGTGATTTATTATCTTTGAAAGGTTTGCAGGTATCTTCTGTTTGCATCGGAGAAATAGAAGCTTCCATTGATAAAACTATAGAAGAGTTATGGAAAAGCCAATCTAAAGAACTTTCTGAATCATTAGGGGCATCGCTGTCCGTTCAAAAATGCACACTGCGCTGCAAAGATCACACACTTAATTTTAAAAACCTCTCAATACACAAACAAGTAGGCATGCACTGCAGCGGATTTGTGTCTTTGGAGAAAGCTTCTGCTCATTTTTCACTTTCTCAAGGATTTTTTAGATCTCCCTTGCTTTCTGTGCGCTGGCAACTTAATCAAAACAGTAGCTTTGTGCAAAACATTCCTCACGTCAAAGAACTCAATCAAACCTATGTATTGAAAGGTACAGCATCGTATCAATTTAATCACGGAAAACTCAAAACATCCCTCAGCATACAACATTCATCGGGAGACATTAACGCTTGGTGCACTTGGAAAAAAAACTCCCCCCTGACCATTACCTTTCCGACTTTAGATCTTGAGAAAATCAATGCACTGTCGCAAAATTTGGTAAAAAAAGTCACCCAGTACAACTCCTGGAGTTTAAAACAAATTAATCTAGCCAAAACTGTTGTGACTGTACCTTTTAAAGGTGGCCTGATAGATCAAAGCGCTGTCATGATTACCGCAGATATTACGAGCGGATTGGTATTTATAAAAGATGTGTTTTCGTTAGAAAACATTAAAGGATCTTTGCGTGTACCCGCTAACGGCTGGAGCGTCACTGTCAAAAGCGCTCACTCCAAAGATGGCGTCACTGTCAAAGGATATTTAGACCAAAAAGAAGCCTCTCTTTACACACACTCTTCCACCAGCGCCGCTATTGATGTTTTTGTCAGATTAAATCTTCTTGATTCTCAGATGCTGTCTAATATTGCGGGTTACACAGAAGGAGAAATCAAATTTTCCACAGAAGATAGACCCGACTGGCTCAACACGTTCAGCGGTTCTTTTTCAACCAAAGATACATCTGGTTCTTTGTGGTTTTCTTTCCTTCCACACTCGTTAGAGCTCTCACAAACCGCTTTAAAGGTTTCTATTCATAAACAATTAATCACATTATCAGGAATAACATTATGGCGCAATCGCCACAGCACTGTTGATTTGAAGCAAAGAAGACAAAGATCTGGCCTAACAGCGCTGGACATCAAGGTACTCATAGCAGGAGCTTCTCATGAAGATATTCGATATTTGTGCCCTTTCCTTGATTGTATACAAGAAGGCCGAAGCGATATAGCCGTTCAAATAGAAAAGCGCAATCTCTTTAACGATAAGTTTTTGACACTCTTAACGGCAAAGGCATCACCAACAGAGTATTTTCTTCTAAAAATACCCCCTCTCAAAGACCCTTTGGAATGTTCTCGAGTAAGGGTGCATGCATCTTTCCATGACGGCCAGACAAAAGTTCACTCTTTGTACCTTTACGGTCCACACTTGGACGCCAGTGTATCTTGCAATATCACACCATCTGGAACAACATTTTCTTTTGCACCTTCTAATTACTTTGGTATTCGTGGTTTACAGGGAACCATCACAAAACGCGCACGAGAAACCATTATTAATTTGCACATACCCACGCTATCTTTTGATGTTTTGTCCCTGATAAACAAGTTAGAGAGCAGCTCCAGTGTACGGTTTTTTGCTACCATTCAAAAATTTTATATCAAAAACAACTTTTTGAAAGATATAACAGTGTACTATACAGATCCTTACAAAAAGGAAAAATCAGCTTTTTGCTCTGTCGGATCATTCAAAAATCCTTTTTGTAAGATTTCTCTCTATTGGGATGTTTTGGGAGATATGAAGTCATTTGTTGCAGAAGGGGAGAATTTTTCTGACCTTCTCAAGAGCATTAGTGGTTACAAAAACATTCCTTTTGTTGTGAAGAATTTTGTTATAAGTAGCAAAAAGAACAAAGGTGAAGCGCTAAAGATCATCATGGAGGCAAAAAATATCTCTGTGCCTACACCCACTCCTAACACAAAATCCTTGGATCCTTCTTCTGTTGTAAAAAAAGAAATGATGACCTTTGATACAGGATCACTGGAGGCATCTTATGAGGATGGGTTGTTAAGTATAGAAAAGATCTTTATGGAGAACACCTCTCTTTCGGTCATTGCTAAGGAAGGATTTGTGGATTTCAACAAAAGCAAGATCTTTCTTAAGGGCTTGGCATCTCCGTTTAACAACATTAAACGTGGTGTAGCGGCACTTTCACCCACGCTTGCGCAGACACTGTACGGAACAAAAGTGTTAGGTGGCAGTTTGCTTTCTATACCCTTTACTATTGAAGAAGATTTTTGCGATCAGAGTGTGAGTGGTTTTCGTTTTTAAAATCCAACATTTGAAGCAATATCAAAACACTTTTTATAACTATTTCGTTTTGATACTTTTGTGTGCGGAAAGTGTTTACTAAGATATTTGAGTGATATGCGTATAAAAAAAGGGGAGATTTATCTCCCCTTTTCAGTCACTTAAGCATATTATTTATTCATTTTTGTACCGTGTCTGTAAAGAAGCGATCCCATAAGAAGCAGAGATCCCCAAGACATGGCCAATGCTAGTGTTGGGTTCAAAATAGCACCAGCGGTTGATCGCCATTCACCAAAACTAGGGCTAGACACCATTAATCCGGCCACTAGCACACCTATGATGGCTTCTCCTGCAACAAGACCAGATGCTAGAACAACTTGCTCTGAGGCTGTCTTATTTTTACGAGACGCAAGGTATGATAAAAAGCCACCAAGAAACATAGGCGCTGTGATTTCGAAAGGCATGTAAACGCCCACACCAACACTTAGCATGTCGATAGCGCGTTTTCCTGCACTTTGAACCATCATATTGTAAGCTATAACAAGTAATCCAATACCCAAACCAATCTTAATTTGTAACCAGTCCAAATCACCAGCGAAGATCATTTTTGCCAAAGAGGATAAAAGAGCAGCCTTTGGAGCTTGCAGTGTCTTTGTCGGGTCCACTTCACCAATAGCGTTCGGGTGGTAGTTACCAATACCATACGCCTCCAATAGGATTTGTAGGATGTAGGGAACGATCAATGCACCACACACAGCACCAATCACTAGTCCTACCTGTTGTTTCCAAGGTGTTGAGCCCACCATTTGTCCAGCTTTCAAGTCTTGAATGTTATCACAGCTAATGGAACATACTCCGCCGGCATAGGTAATTAAGAACAACACAATTGCGGTTAAAGAGGTTTGTGAGCAAAGAGATGAGGTATCAACCAGCAAAGAAAGCACAGCTGAAAACATACACACGTTAATGATAGATACGCCAGAGAGTGGGTTATAAGATGATCCTACAACACCTGCCATATAACCACCTATAGAGGCTGATACGGCGCTCATAACAACAAAAGCTGTTATAATAATAGCCATTGTTGGAATCAAACCATAGATAAGGTGTGGAGCAACTGGAGCCAGTGGTATATACAAACCAAAAGCTGCTAGCGCTAAAAGTAATACAGACCCTCTGATCACAGTTCTAATGTTGAGGTCTTTTTCTGTTCTCAAAACCTCTTCTTTGTTTGCTGTCAGTGTTTTAGCAGCTTGCATTGCTATTTGCATTGACTTCATAAGAGGCTTAATGAGTTTAAAACATAGCTCTAGTCCACCCATCAACATAATGCCAACACCGATAAAGCGAACATGTTTTGCCCATATACCCATAGCAGACCCCTCAATGTTTGTTGGATCAATGCTGGCATCAAACATACCACCCAAAATAGGAACTCCCACAAACATAGCCAAAACTGTTGCAATAAAAACTGTAAATCCAGCACGTGCACCAATAATGTATCCCACACCAATAAGAGATGGGGTTACACCAACCGTTAATCCTAAAGGAACGGATCCAACACTTGTCCATCCAGATACAGAGGATGGAATGATTCTTAATCCTTCTTGTAAGAATTGTAAGACTCCACCCACACCTGCTCCAAAAAATAGGCCTTTTCCTTTTTTTTGTTCTTTAGAATCTTGATTGTGAATCACTTTTTCTAGAAGCGTACCAGCCGCCACTCCTTCCGGGTAGCGCAAGTGTAGGTTTTCAAAATAGTATTTTCTCAAAGGAACAGACATTAAAACACCTAGCGTTGATCCAACAATAAGTGGTAAAAAGGACTCCATATAGTCAAATGATTTCCAAAAACCAACCATCACCAAACCTGGCAACATAAACGCCGCCACCGATCCAACAACATATCCGGCTGAAGCAATAGTTTGTACAATATTAACCTCCAAAACATTGGAAGGGCGCAAAATTTTAAAAATAGCTAAGCAGATTGCAATAGAAGGAATCGATGCTGATACCGTAACGCCGACCCGTAGAGCCAAGTAAGTCGTTGCGGCACCAAGCGTTAAAGCCAAAAATGAACCTATCAGTATGGCTCTTGGTGTTAATTCTTCCAGCGATTTATCCGCTGATATTAGTGGTTTTTTTAACATATTTCACCTTTTATTATATAAACAAAAAAATTATGCCTCGTTGTAGCATACCATTTTTAGGTTTGATCGCCCAACATTAACTTGATGGGGGAAAATCTGTATGACCTCACCCTTTCTGAACAACCTTAGCTAATTCTACTTCTGGATCAAAACCAAGGTTTACACTATGTTCTGATCTTATTTTTTGTATGATAGACCTAGCCTCCTGAATTTTATCACTTTTTGCTAGACATTGAGCAACCCTCATCAGAGTGCGGGATGATCGTTCGCTTTGAGGGTCCAGAGAGTAACTACGGGAAAAGTATGTTAAAGCCTTTCCATTGTCTCTATCTTTTTTGTTACGCAAATAATAAACCTCTCCTAAAAAGAAGAGAGAGCGCGCCTTAAGGGTGGGATCTTTCACTCGCAAAGAAAAGTTTTTCAGTCTCTTCTTTCTTTCTTTTTCAAAAGGCCTTTCCAAAAGATCGTTAATGATATTACCTAATTCATCCTTTTCATTGGCGAATGTGCTTGGAAGAGAAAAGCTTTCTACACTGGGGGCAACGGACTCACTATATCCCACTTCTTCTTTTTGATCCTCAATATCCATCGGTTCAGGCATTGAACTGGTATCAGAATCTTGAGCAACAATTTGTGAAACCTGGAACTCAAGGGCTGAGAGTTCTCTTTTGATTTCTCTTATTTTTACAAGAAGGTCAGACACCTTTGGGGTATCAAAACCAAACAGATGCAAAGAAGCAAAAAAAAGAAAAACAAACACTATGAAACCATTCGAATAATTGCTACACGATTTTGAGCCCACGCTTCCTCATTAGAACCCCAAACAAGCGTTTTCTCTTTACCAAAGGAGCGAACAGAAATCGCAGATGCGGGAACTCCAGCAGCCACAAGACCATTGCGTACAGCCATAGCGCGACGTTGACCTAGACCCATATTGTAATCTCTTGAACCACGTTCATCACAGTGACCATCAATCACCAATTTTTTCCCTGTATGCTGCATGTAAAAATCTGCATAATCTACACACACATCGCTTTCTTCATCTAAGTCGTAGCTATCATATCCAAAGTAGATCTTATTGACGACCACGCGTGGTTCAGGCAGAGCGACATTTTTCTCTGCAGGTGGAGCAGGCCTCTCTTTCGCGGATCCTTGCATCTGCATAACAGATACGTCATTTATTTTTTTCTGACACCCCATTAGAAGAGAAAGAAAAATTATTATATAAAAACTCATAAATACCCCCACTAATTATTATGTATTTAAACAAATCCGTAAACCCCTATTATACGTATGTGGCCATTTTTGCTATGATGTATTATGAAATATCGCAACACTAACATTTTTTCTCAAATTTTATTAAAAAAAACACCTTGTGATAAGGTTTTTGAAGACAGGGTTGTTTTGGCGTTCAAAGATATTAAACCAAAAGCCAACACACATGTTTTAGTTATTCCCAAAATGCCTGTGGCAACATTTTCTGATTTTTGTGAAGAAAACACCGCCATCACTGTAGGGTTATTTTTTAAAAAAGTGCATGAAGTTGCACGTTTCATAGGTGTTGATGACGGATTTCAGATGATTGTTAACAATGGGGAAAAGGGCCAACAAGAGGTTTTTCATCTGCATGCACACATACTATCAGACAAAAAACCTAAGGTTTAAGAGTTATTCTTCAGAAAATTTTCCAACCAATTAATGTGATAATCACCTTCAATCACATCTTTGTTTTCCAAAAGATCTTGAAATAAAGGAATGGTGGTTTCTACACCACGCCCCTCTACAACCATTTCGCTCAGCGCCCTCTTCAAACGCAAAATAGCCTCTTTTCTGTTAGGGGCATGCACAATTAACTTTGCTATCATGCTGTCATAGTGAGGAGAAATATCTACACCGCTATAAACGCCTGTATCCACACGCACCCCATATCCACCAGGAGCGTGAAAAGCTGTTATTTTTCCTGGTGTGGGGGTAAAGGTTTTTGGTTTTTCAGCGTTAATTCTTGCTTCAAACGCCACCCCATTAAGAGCTAAGTCTTTTTGATTGATCTCTAAGTGGTAGCCAGAAGCTACCATAAGCTGCGTTCTTACAATATCAACGCCGGTTATCATTTCTGTGACGGGATGTTCCACTTGAAGTCGGGTATTCATTTCGATAAAGTAAAACTCTTTGTTTTTATAGAGATACTCTACTGTTCCCACGTTTGTGTATCCTATTTTTTTAAGAGCAGAGGTGGTTGTTTTAACAATCTTTTCTCTTTCTTTTTCAGTTAATGCGGAAGACGGAGCTTCTTCAAAAACTTTTTGATTTCGACGTTGAAGGGAGCACTCCCTTTCCCATAAACAAACGGCGTTTCCATGTTTATCCGCCACAAACTGAAGCTCTATGTGGCGAGGGTTTTCAATAAACTTTTCAACAATAACATCGTCGCTTCCAAAAGCTCGCATAGCTTCTTTTTGTAAAACAGGAAACGCCGTGCGCACCTCTTCTTCACTTTGCACAACAGCCATGCCGCGACCACCACCACCCGCAACCGCTTTAATAATGGCAGGATATCCACAAACCTTTGCAGCCCGCAATACATCAGAAAGGGATCGTGTCGCAGTATTGTCGCCCGGAACAACCGGAACTCCCGCATTTTTTATACACGCCTTAGCGCGCCCCTTATCGCCCATAATATCAATAATCTGTGGGCTTGGTCCGATAAAAGTAATGCCATGCTCTTCCACAATACGCGCAAACTCGGCATTTTCCGAAAGAAAGCCATAACCTGGGTGAATAGCGTCTGCTCCTGACACCTCAGCAGCAGTCACAATGCGGGAAATATTTAAATAACTGTCTTTTGCAGCTGCTGGACCAATACACACACTTTCATCGGACAGCCTAACATGTTTTGCCGCGCGGTCGGCTTCAGAATAAACGGATACTGTCTTGATTCCCAAATCACGACACGCGCGCATAATGCGGAGAGCTATTTCTCCCCTATTTGCTATTAAAACTTTCTTAAACATTATTCAATTACTACCAAAGTTTCTCCAAATTCAACAGGTATTTCATTTTTTGCTAATATTTTTTTCACAACACCCGATTTGTGCGCCTTAATGGGGTTCATCACCTTCATGGCTTCAATGATAAGGAGTGTGTCACCTTCTTTTACCGATTTGCCTTCAAACGCAAAGGGCGCGGCATCTGGGTCCGAAGCTAAATAAGCAACACCCACCATCGGAGAAAGAACCAAGTTTTGTTTGTTCTCCTCTTCTTGGGGTTTTGTTGGCGATATTGGCACTGTGGTTACAGGTGGCTCATACGATGTTGGGGTGGTTGTGTGAACAACTGCCTGATGAGTGGGTCCGCCGCCACGCACTAAACGTATTTTTTGTCCGCCCTCTTCCAACTCTATTTCATTGATGGAACAATCTTCAATAACGTCCGCCAAACTTTTTATTAAATCCAGTAATTCTTTCTTCTTCATCTTAAATCTAACTTTTCTTCATATACATCTTGATACCAATAGAACACCATGGGGACCAGGGGGGCTGTTGCTTCCCTTCCTCTCAATATTAAGACTTTTTTCACTATTTATCCACACCCTTTCTTTGCACTGAGGTGCCTGTGGTTATGCACAACGATTAGATGCAACTAAGGCAAAGTCCGGCGGTAGTTTTGCTCTACAGTAGTCTTCCACTGGGATTGAACCTAATCCGGGCAGTTCCTCTTCTTGTAGTTGTTTACTATAAAAGTCTTCCACTGGGGGTGGAGCTGATGAATCAATAACAGCCATAGTGTGAATAAAAGCCTGCACACAAGAATCGAAAATTAATCCATTGGGGAACCAAGGTTCTTTGAGTGATAAATAATCAGCTTCTGTTGGAAGATAACCTTTGTTTTCAGCCTCTATATAAAGAGCAGAAGCCAAACTGTAGAGATAAAGTTTGTTTGAAGACTCCTCTTCGAAGCCATCATAAAAGGGTATGCTTCTTCCAAATACCTGATCTGCCCTTTTTTTCTTAAGAACTCCATGAGGATTAGCTACTATGATTCCATCAAATGTAATATTTTTCGCATCACAAAACTTTTTAAGAAGCAGCATGCTTCTGTGAAATGAATCCGGTCCTTCGTGTTCAAATTTCATAGGAAGGGAACTAATCAATTTATCCCACATAGCAAGAAATGTATCTCTAGATAATTCTATTTCAAGTTCTTCATGAGGTTTGTATTTTATTTTTTCAGGAAATGTTCCCAATTTCTGCCTCACAGCAAAATATTTATTAGAAAATTTTGTTGCATATTCTGCAGCAGGTATGAATTTTTTGTGTGCAGCAATAGAAACTTGCGCGCCAGAAACACCTTTCACCCATATGGAAAAATGGTGAGCAGCATTCAACGATGTGAGTCGACGAGGACGTTGTGGGAATTTTTCCTTTTGTCGACGTCGTCCAAGATCTTGGCCTCTAGATAATTCTAATCGACGGGATTCACGTTGTTGTATTTTCTCGTATTTTTTGGAAATTGTTATATTTTTTTTATGTACGCGAGAATTCGACACACCTTCTATCCACTCTTTGTATGCTTCTACCCTCCAAGGATCCAAAGATGGTAGCCATTTTTTGAAAGATTTGAGCCATTTTTTATGTTTTTCACATTCTAGCCATTTTTTGTATGATGCTATTGCGTGAAATCTCGCCATAGCGTTTGGCCATTTTTTATGTGCTTTTTCAGATTTTAGCCATTTTTTATGTTTTTCACATGCTAGCCATTTTTTGTATGATGCTATTGCGTGAAACCTCGCCACAGCGTTTGGCCATTTTTTGTATAATAACTTCGGGAAAGCGTTTGGATTTTCTGGATAATATTTTATATTTTTTTGTATTACCCATTCTTTGCATTTAGTGGTTGCTTCTATTGCGCGAGAATTCGCCACAGCATTTGGCCTTTCTCGGCTCTCTTCTAGCATTTTTTGTATTAGCCATCCTTGGTATTCTGGTATTACTTTTTGTGTTCGACATCTTTTGTATTGTTTTTTCACTTTTCGTAGTATATTTCTCTCATATAAAAGTGGTGTTAAACGTGGTGGTTCAGTGAGTTTAACTATTGCCTTTTTTATCCAACGTGGTGTTAAACGTGGTGCTTTAGTGAGTGTAGCTATTTCCTTTTTTATCCAAAGTGCTGTTTGTATCCAAAGTGCTTTTTTTCTCCAAAGTGCTTTAAAATGTGGTGTTTGTGGTGTTTTAGGGCGTGTAGGTATTTTCGTTTTCATCCAAAGTGGTGTTTGAGTGAGTTTAGCTATTTCCTTTTTTATCCAAACCGGCACAGGTAGCCATTCTTTGTATGATGCTATTGCGCGAAACTTCGCCACATCGTTTGGCCTTTCCCAGTACTCTTTTATCATTTTTTGTATTGGCCTTTTTTGTGTATTTTTGCATAGTATATTTTTCTTATATCGATGTGGTTTTTTAATGTGTTTAGCTAAAGTCAATTCTTGAGAACGGCAACACATCCCGTTTAGCCATTCTTCGTATACTGCTATCATTTTATTGAATTCTTTTTCCACTTTTCCAAACGATGCTCTTACACCTACAATATTAGAGAAGTCACAATCTGACCAATCTTCACCAATCAATGCGCGATACACAACTTTTGGCCATTCTTTGTGTGCTGTTAGCGCTTTTTTATATTTTTTGTGGAGCTGAATCAGAGCCGCATTATCACTAGATATCTGGCCTACCTGTGCAAAATCTTTCTCCGTCAATAAACGATCTGCCGAGACAACAAGGATTAGATCTGCCGGCAATACTCTCATCGCTAAAGAGTACATTGAGATCGCATAGCCACCTGGGATCACAAATTTTTTACCTCTAAAGGGGGACTCTCTCACGTCCTCGTCGGGGGAATCACTCTCGTCCTCGTCAGGGGGATCAAACTCGTCTAGGGATCTCATCTTGAAATATTTTTTTATACCTTCAACAGCATGCAATTTCTCGTTGTTGAAAATATATAATCCGCCCTTACAAAAATACCAACGTGCCCAGGCGACTAATTTCTCAATGTCTTCTTTATCAGGTACAGAATGCATTCCTTGATAATCAAAGCTGTAAGCGACTCTTCTTAAACATTGATAAATAATAGGGTCCAACTCACCATCTTTTGTGATCATTCTATCAAAAGGGTTTAGTGGTTGCTTCGCAAGGGTTAGCGCTTTCTCCACACCAGGGCTTAGCGTTTGCTCCGCAGGGAGTATCGCTTTCTCCGCACCGTAGCAAAATGTTTGTAAGAAATAAACCAATACAAACAAAAACATAATAATGCTCCTTCGCAATTAATAGAGTATAATATTCCGATATAATCGATTTGCAAATTTCCAAGTACGGTTGGGTTTTAGTACACAGAACAAACGAAAATCTAATACTTTATTACTTTATTACTTTATTTATCCATACCACTATTAATAGCTTTTTTTTATCCACTCAGGTTCCTCTAGTTTTAAACTGGAGGGTTTTTCAGGAGGGCAGCCTTTTACTGCAGCTACTGCAGCCTCTGCGTCAAGAGCGGAAGCCAAACTATTAAGAAAGACTCTGTTTGAAAGCACATCTTTGCATACATCACAAAAGGGTATAGATCGACCAAATATCTGATCTGCCGTTTTCTTCATAGCAAATCCATGAGGATAGGCACAAAGGACTGCATCAAATTTAATATTTTTCGCATCACAATAATTTTTAAGAGCAATCATATTTCCTTCAAACGACTTCCCTAAATATTCTGCATTCGCTGCACCTTCATGTAAAGACTTCGTGTTTTTAACAACTTGAGCTTGCTGGCAAATAGCAGTTAGTTTCAAGTAGGCAAGACGTTGGGTAGCTTTAAACTCTGTTAGTAGTGTTTGCTTTTTTTGTTTTCTCTCTTCTTGTTCTCTTTGTATAGCAAGCACAGCCTTACCATTGCCAGCCGAGTCTAACGGTGTAAAATCCTGATTCGTCACTACACGGTCGTCCGAAGCAACATAAATAAGCTCTGCTGTGCCTGCATTTTTCGATAAACAGTTCATTAAATTCAGATGGCAACCTGAAATCACAAAAACTTTATCTCTAGTGCTACCAAATACAGCTAAAGACTTCATTTGAAAAGATTGTTTTAGGTCCTCATCCACAGCACTTATGGGGTAGGGAACATGTGCTCTGTTCTCGCCAAAATACCGTTGTGACCAATCAACGAATTCTTGCACTTTGTTTCTCTCTGGTACAGGATCAACTTCTGGTCTGCCACAATCATTTAGCCCAGCCTCTCTTTGGAACTTTTTAAAACATTGCCAAACAAAGAGATTCACTCCATCTTTTGTAATGATTGTGTCAAGAGGATTTTCAGAAAGGTAGCCTTTTACTTCAGCCTCTATGTAAAAAGCGGCAGCCAAACGATTAAGAAAGACTTCGTTTGAAAGCACACCTGTGTATACATCATAAAATGGGATAGATCTTTCAAATATCTGATCTGCCCGCTTTTTCTTATCAACTCCATGAGGGTGGGCACAAAGGACTCCATCAAAGTGAACAGCTTGATCATCACAAAACTTTTTAAAAACAATCATATTGCCTTCAAATGACGCCCCCAAATATGCTGCATTTGCACCTGCATGTAAAGACTTTGCGTTTTTAACAACGCGAGCTCCCACACAATAGCTGGCAAGACATTGGGCAGCTTCAAACTCTGTTAGTAGTTTTTGCTTGTTTTGTTTTCTTTCTGCTTGTTTTCTTTGTATAGAAAGCACAGCCTCATCATTGCCACCCACCGGGTCTAACGGTGTAAAATCCAGATACGTCAAGACACGGTCATCCGAAGCAACAAAAATAAGCTCTGCTGTGCCTGCGTTGGAAGCTAAACGGTGCATTGAGCGCACAAGACAACCTGAGATCACAAAAACTTTACCTCTAGTGCTACCAAATTCATCTAGAGACCTCATTTGAAAAGCTTCTTTTAGGGCCTCATCCACAGTGCGTATGTTGCCGTCGGGAAAAAGTACGCTGGGCTTGAAAAAATACCGTTGTGACCAATCAACTAATTCTTTCACTTTTTTTCTATCTGGTACAGGATCAATGCATGGTTTCCCAAGAACACTTAGGCCATAATCCTCTTGGAACCGTTGAAAACATTTCCAAACAAAGAGATTCACTCCATCTTCTGTAATAATTGTTTCAAGAGGATGGTCAGGCAGAAATCCTTTTTCTTCAGCCTCTATGTGAAGAGCGGAAGCCAAACATTTAATAAAGACTCTGTTTGAAAGTACACCTGCGTATCCATCATAAAATGGGATAGACATTTTAAATATCTGATCTGCCCTTTTTTTCTGATCAAGTCCATGAGGAAAGGCACAAAGGACTCCATCAAAGTGAACATCATGATGTTCATCACAAAACTTTTTAAGAGCAATCATATTGCCTTCAAATGACTCCCCCAAATATGCTGGATTCTCTGCACCTGCATGTAAAGACTTTGTGTTTTTAATAACGCGAACTTTTGTGCCAAAAACAGCTTTCATCGATTCAGAAAGATCTACCGCGCCATCATACTCTGTTAGTGGTTTTTTTTGGTTTTGTTCTCTCTCTTCTTGTTTTTTTCGTATAGCAATCACAGCCTCACTCTCATCATTGCCATCCACCAGGTCTAACGATGTAAAATCCAGATACGTCAAGACACGGTCGTTCGAAGCAACAAAAATAAGATCTGCAGACGCTATGCTGGCAGCTAAACGGTACATTGAATGTATCTGGTCACCTGGGATCACAAAAACTTTACCTCTAAGGTATTTTTCTCTATCAAGATCGCTGCCAAGCTCTTTTAGAGACCTCGTCTTAAAAGCTTGTTTTAGGGCCTCATCCACAGCATCTATTTGTTCGGCGGGAATATATACTTTGTTCTTGAGCAAATACCTTTGAGACCAAGCAACTAAGTTTTTTACTGCGTTTCTATCTGGTACAGGATTAGATATTAGGTATGAAAAATGCTTTTGCAACTTTTGCAAACGGCTATGAACAAAGGGGCACACCCCATCTTCTGTAATGATTGTTTCAAGAGGGTTAGCGGTTTCCTCCGCGCCATAGCAAAATGCTTGTAATAAAGCTATCAGTGTAAATAAAATCATTAAATATCCTTTTGTACCATACAGTTTGTACTATACAATACAAGTTGCTTGATTGACAGTGATAAACTTGATAATTTTCAACCACAGTGATGTGCGACCTCCTTGTCTCGAAAGGTATCATAAAATTTTTTACAAGTAGTTATAAAAAAATGGGCACACCCCATCTTCTGTGATGATTCTGTCAAGAGGTCTCTGTGCGTCTGGTACCGTGACCACAAGAGGTGCTCCTTCCTCTGGTATGCCTGCTAGCACCATAACAAAACGTTTGTAATAAAGAGGCGAATAAAACAAAAACACAAGTAATATCCTTCATGATGATATAGCTTTATAATCTTCAAAGTATTTAAAGGGTTCAATCACTGAAATTTTTACTTCTGAAGCGCGTTTCAACAAGATCTCTCTAGAACCTCTTTCACTTAACAGATTAACTATAAATTCTGCGTGAAAGGCGGATGCTAGTCCTTTTAACAAAAGACAGCTGTCAAAACGGACTTCAAAAGGCAAAAAGCAGGTAAGCACTTGAGGTTCAGGGTCTATGTCATACACATTAACAGGAACTTGAGGGTCAGGGTATATGTCATACACATTAACATGCTCTTCAAGTATGCATTCTGCTATTTTTTGTTTGGAAAGAGCAAAAGGATACATGGATAATATACCGTCAGGTTCGTGGCCAAATGTCTCTGTAATTGCACTTAAGGATGATTTTAAAAGCCTCATGTTTTGTGTAAAGTAATCAAGGTACTTGATTTCTGAAGGCTCGTGTTTAAAATGGAGTACCAGTGTTTTTTTTAAGCCAGAAGGTGGCCACTGACAAAGTTCTTTCACGCTCATGAGTTCAGTCATTTTTGTGCTTAGACAGTGTTGTTGTATTGCTAACAACAAGGGTTTTATTGGATCAAAATCCAAGAAGGATACATCTTCAGAGGGTGGAAAGTCTTCTGGACACAACTCCCTATGATCTGTTGTTAAAAAAACAAAATTAGATGGAGCGCACTTCCTTATCATGAAAGACATACTATGCAGAAAGTCTCCAGGCACAACAAACACTCTTTTTTCTCTATCAGACATGTTGGTAAGACTTTTAGTCTCGAGCGCTTCCATAAGTTCATGATCAACAAAAGCATCACACATTTCAGAGGAAACTCTTAGTTGGTTTTGGATGAAATATTGTTCAGTCCAAGTAAGCAAACCCTTGATATCGTCTCTGGGAGGGGGTGGTGTGGCCCCCTCCTTGCCTTGAAAGGTCTCGTGAAATTCTTGACAGTAGTGATAAAAAAAGGGGCACACCCCATCTTCTGTAATGATTCTGTAAAGAGGTCTCTGTGCGTCTGGTTCGATTACAGCACGAGGCGTTTTCTCCTCTGGTATGCCTTCAGCACCATAACAAAACGTTTGTAATAAAGAGGTCAATATAAACAAAAACACAAGAAATCTCCTAAATAATATTATAGATAAAGTTGTTCTTT
This sequence comes from Alphaproteobacteria bacterium bin98, assembly GCA_002238905.1. Lineage (GTDB taxonomy): Bacteria > Pseudomonadota > Alphaproteobacteria > Bin98 > Bin98 > Bin98. The sequence continues at coordinate 25,359 of MPNG01000013.1, forward strand.
TTCAAGATTAATCGTAAGGAATTTTCTAATAAACTGAAACGTTTATTAATAAGTAGTGTACAGAGAAGATTTTATAACAAGTCTATCTCTTGATGTATTCGGAAGAAAGGTTTGCTTTTGAAGAGCGTGCAGAAAAGATCCCTTTTAATATTTTAGAAACTCTCCCACTCCCACTTAACAGATTAACTATAAATTCTGCGTGAAAGGCGGATGCCAGTCCTTTTAACACAAGACAGCTGTCAAAACAGATTCCACAAGGCAAACGGGGGCTAACAGGCACTTGGGGGTCAGGGTCTATGTCATACAAATTAACAGACTCTTTAAGTATGAATTCTGCTATTTTTTGTTTAGCCAAAGAAAAAGGATACATGGATAATATACCGTCAGGTGCGCGGCCAAATGTCTCTGTAATTGCACTTAAGGATGATTTTAAAAGTATCATGTTTTGTGTAAAGTAATCAAAGACCTTGATTGCTGAAGGATAGGTTTTTGAATGGACTACCAGTGTTTTTTTTAAACCAGAAGTTCGCCAGCGACAAAGTTCTTGCATGCTCATGAATTCAGTCACTGTTGTTGATTGACTGTTTGCTTGCAGTACAGACCACAAGGGTGACATTAGATCAAAATCAAGGAAAAAGTCTTCTGGACACAACACAGAGGGTGGAAAGTCTTCTGGACACAACACCCTATGATCTGTTGTTAAAAAAACAAAATTAGATGGAGAGCACTTCTTTATCATGAAAAACATACTGTGCAGAAAGTCTCCAGGCACAACAAACACTCTTTTTTCTCTATCAGACATGTTGGGAAGACTTTTAGTCTTGAGCGCTTCCATAAGTGCATCATCAACAAAAGCATCACTCATTTCAGCGGAAACTCCTAGTTGGTTTTTAGTAAAATATTGTTCAGTCCAAGTAAGCAAACCCTTGATATCGTCTCTGGGAGGGGGTGGTGTGGCCCCCTCCTTGCCTTGAAAGGTCTCATAAAATTCTTGACAGTAGTGATAAAAAAAGGGGCACACCCCTTCTTCTGTAATGATTGTTTCAAGAGGGTTAGCGGTTTCCTCCGCGCCATAGCAAAATGTTGGTAATAAAGCGATCAGTGTAAATAAAATCATTAAATATCCTTTTGTACTATACAATACAAGCTGCTTTATTGATAGTGATAACTGGACAACTTTCAACCACAGTGATGTGCGACCAACATCATAAATTAAAATGATATTCTCTTTTTTTAAATGATAGGGTTTAAAATTTGAGATTAAATCATATCTAGAGAGTTTCTCTCATCTAGTATTCGGGTCTGCGTAACTGATAAAGTTATCTTAAATCTAACTTTTCTTCACAGATATCTAATACTTTATATAAATATATAACTAGGGGCTGTGAATATGTGAACTGTTTCTCTCTCTCCCTCTAAACATTAAGATTTTTTTCATTATTTATCCACAGCACTGTTGATAACTTTTTTTTATCCACAAAGAGTCCCCGGGTTTTTAACAAGCTGTCTTTTTAACAGGAAGGCGACCCTTTACTTCAGCCTCTGTGTAAAGAGCTGCAGCTAAACGATTAAGAAAGAGCCTGTTTGTGCGAACCATACCTTCGAATCCATCGTAAAATGGTATAGACCTTCCAAATATCTGATCTGCCTTTTTTTTCTTATCAACTCCATAAGGATAAACATAAACGATTCCATCAAAATTAACACCATTGTCCTCACAAAACTTTTTAAGAACAATCATATTTCCTTCAAATGATTTCCCTAAAGAGGCTGCATTAGCTTCTCCTTCATGTACAGACTTTGTGTTTTTAATAACGTGGGCCTTCGCTCCAGAAAGACCTTGTGTCCATAGGAAAAGATATTCAGCACCATCAAACTCTGTTAGTGGTGTTTGCTGGTTTTGTTCTCTCTCTTCTTGTTTTCTTTGGATAGCAAGCACAGCACCATCAGTACCACCTATCGGGTCTACCTGCGCAAAATCTTTCTCTATCAACAAACGATCATCTGAAGCAACAAAGATAAGATCTGCCGACAACACGCTGGAAGATAAACGGTGCATTGAACGTACAAGACAACCTGGGATCACAAAAACTTTACCTCTAAGGGGGTTTTCTTTGCTAAGAATGTTTCCAAAATCGTCTGGAGATCCCATTTTAAAAGCTTGTTTTAAGTCAGCATCCACAACAGTGTCAAGTTGCTCTTCGAGAAGCCCTAGTTCATTCTTAAAAAAATACCGTTGTGACCAAGCAACTAATTCCTCAACCTCACTTCTATTAGGCAAAGGATCTACCCCCTTTTCTTGAAACTCTTCATAGAATTTTTGAAAATACTGATAAACAAAAGGACTCACACCATCTTTTGTGATGATTGTTTTGAGAGACACTGTTTTTGGTGGTGTGTGGCAAAATCCATAACAAAATGTTTGCAATAAAAAAGAAGAAAAAAAAGCTAAAATCATATTAAATATCCTTATGATCATGATATAACCACCCTGATCACGTGTAAAGTGTATTGTTAGATTGGGAATTGGTCTAAAAGTTTAAACAATGCTTCTAAAGATGGAGAGTTTGGTTGCGGCCTTGATATCATCGCAATTGAGCCAAGGTTCTGATTAAGAAGTTTTTCTGTATAGAGTGTATAAGATAGGGCTTGTAAAATTTCCAGGTTAGATGTAGGGGGATAAACATCATAAAACGGAACATGTCTTTTAAGTTCATGTGTAGCTATTTTTTGCAGAGCTAAACTGAAAGGATAAGCAGATACAACACCATCAACAGACGGACTCGATAAATGATTAACGCATTGAATGAGAGGGTCGTTGCCTTTTGTTACAGGATGAAGAAACAACTCTACTGAATCATGCGAATGACGATTTACCCACCTAGCTATCTGCTGCATAAAATAAAATTCAGTAATTTTTTCTGGATATTTTGGACATGAGCCCTTCTTGTCCATTATTGCACGGAAAAAACCTTTTATTTTCTTATAGATCGGATGACCCTCTGTCTCAAAAACAGGACTTTTAAAGTCTTTTTCGGTTAAAACACGATCTTGTGAGCAGAAAAAGTGAAGATCGGCATATGAACAAGCGAGGATTACTGCAACCGCTGATCCTATATGGGGTTCGCACACAACGAATGTTTTTCTTGCGGGAGGAGAGGCTGTTGATCCACCACCAATTCCAAAATTAATATTTTCAGCAGGAGGGAGGGTCCTTAGCGCTATTATAAGTTCGTCATCAACAAAAGGTATGCTTGCTTCAGGGGTAAGTTTTAGGTGGTTGAGGGCAAAGTACTTTTGTGACCAAGCAACTAATTTCGCAACCTCACTTCTATTAGGTAAAAGATCAACACCCTTTTCTTGAAACTCTTCATAGAATTTTTGAAAATACTGATAAACAAAAGGACTCACACCACCTTCTGTGATGACTCTCTCAAGAGCTCTTTCGCCTTCTTGGGTAAGATAAACATTCACAGATACTGTATAATGTTTACGATTTACCCACCTAGCTATCTTGTTCAGACAATACGCTTCTGTATGATGTGTAGCTGATTTTTCATTTTTTATTATCTCAAGAAACAAATCTTTTGTTTCTTTAAAGAAAGAATCAATCGCTGTCTCAAAAATAGGGTTTTCAAAGTCTTGTTCAGTTAAAAATCGCTTTTTTGAGGAGACAAAGTGAAGGTTGGCATGTGAAAAATTGAGGATTACCTCAACAGCTGATCCTATAAGAGGTGCGCAGACAATAAACGTTTTTCTTGCGGGAGGAGAGGCTGTTGATCCACCACCAATTCCAAAATTAACATTCTCAGCAGGAGGGTGGGTCCTTAGCTCATCAATAAAGGGTGTTTCACAACATTCATAAACGAAAGTCTTCATTCCCCCTACTGTGACGATTCTGTCAAGAGGTCTCTTTGCTTCTGGTACCGTTACAACACGAGGATTTTCTTCCTCTTGTATGCCTTTAGCACCGTAACAAAACGTTTGTAATAAACTCATCAAAAATAAAAAAACTATCATCATCAAAGAACTTTATTATATAGTTATATATTTGTCAAGGTTTGATGGTTTTGATCACTTTTGTTGGTGGAGTGTTACTCTCTTATAATTTTAGCTTCTATATAAAGAGCGTAAGCTAGGGCTTGTAAAACTTCTAGGTTATTAGTTTTTTTGAGATAAACATCATAACACGGAACAGATCTTTTTAGTATGTGATTTGCTATTTTTTGATAGGGGAAACCACTCGGAAAAACACAAACCATGCCATCAAACACCACACTTTCGTTTTGTGCTAAAAAATCCTTAATAGAAGTCATAGTTTTTTCGAATATATCTAGATCATTTTCACCAATTTGAGTTGGAATAACTGATATTTTTACATTAAATTCGTCCATTAACCATGTAGAGATATACATGGCGGCTTGAAATTCTGTAAATGGCTCTGTTAAGAGCAAGTGTTTCAAGCCTACCATTTGATGATGTAAGACTATGCTTGCAATGTTAAAGTCTAGTTCAGTCAAAAATCGTTTTTGTGAGGCAAAAAAATAAAGATGACCTGGTTCACAATTTTCAACTACTGTGATCATTGATCTCGGAAGACACTCAGGAACAACATAGGTTTTGGGTGATGGAGTGGGTGTTTTTTTAAACTTTAAAGTCTTTAGAGCGTTCACAAGTCTATCACTAACAACAGGCTTACACGATTCGGAGGAAACTCCTAGTTGGTTTTTAGTAAAATATTGTTCAGTCCAAGTAAGCAAAGCGGGGACATCGTTTCTAGCAGGGGGTGGTTCGCCCCCCTTGCCTTGAAAGGCGTCATAAAATTTTTTTAAATATTCATAAAAAAAAGCATGCATCCTACCATCGTCTTCGAAGAGAGATCTGCTTACCTCTGGTTCGTCTACAAGCAGTGTACATTTCCTCTCTCTTTTTTGAACAACCTCCGCTTCCGCTTCCTCTTCCTCTTGTGCGAATGTAACACAACAAAACGTTTGTAATAAAGATCTCAAAAAAGGATGTTCTTCCTCGGGTATACCTTCAGCGCCATAACAAAACGTTTGTAATAAAGAGGCTAATATAAACAAAAACACAAGCAATCTCCCTCCAAAATTATAACTCAAGTTTATTTTTTTTCGATATCAGTCTTCAAGAAAAAATGCAACAAGAAAGATCTCTTCTAATGCATTCTGAAAACTTGTGCGTACAAAATGCTCTCTAGTTTGATCAAATGTTGTAGAAAATCTCCAACTTACAGATTAACTGTAAATTCTGCGTGAAAAGCGGAGTCCAGTCCTTTAACAAAAGACAGCTGTTAAAACGGTTTCCAAAAGGCGATGTGTTGGATAAAAATGGAATTGAGGCAATATGTCACAAAAATTAACAGTATATCCAAGTATGTATTTTGCTATTTTTTGTTTGGATAGACCAAAAGGATTCTCTCGTCATGTGCTTGGACAAAGTGCAACTTGTTGCTACAGGCACGACTAATGTAATCCTATTTTCCAAATATGTGTGGTAAGCGCAAAACTTCCAAGAAAATATTTTGTGAACATTGTAAATCTAAACAAGGGTGTTTGACGTATGGAAAAAAGAACTCAGAACACCATCTTCTCTTATGATTTTTTGAAGATCTTTCACCACCTCTTTTTCCTCTGTTGTCTGAAGAGTTTTCTTTGCCCTCTGTTCTGTTACAGGATGTATATCTACACCTTTATCTACTGTTTGAGATCTCTTTAAGGCCTCTAACCTTCTAAGGCGATATTCTGTATGTAATGTGTATGATAAGGCTTGCAAAACTTCCAAGAAACATAGAGGTTGAGGTTTGTGAAAATCATAAAACGCAACATCCCATCCAAATATGTACTTTACTATTTTTTGTTTGGCGATACCGTAAGGATAATCAGACACAATACCATCAACATCACCAAGTTTTTCTGCAAGAAAAGTTTTAACAAAAAGTAAGCTTTTGTGGAACGGATCTTCTGAACAAGAACGGGCTTTACCAACCTTGTTTGGTGCTTCAACAACTGTCACTCTCACCCCATCCTTCTCACATGCCTCAGATAACAAAGTAGCATAGCTAAATTCTGTACACTTATTATTTAAGAGTTTAGGTGTCTTTTTGTGTGTTGAGCCTTCGCGCTTTTTAGGGGTTAACAACTTCTGTTTTGAAGCAAGAACATAAAGAGTGGCAGGTGAACACTGTTTGATTGCTGTCTTTAATGTACCTGAAACACATCCGGGAATAATAAATGTTTTTCCTTTAAGTTGGTGTTGGAGAGGGTTTACTATTACCTCTACATCTTCATCAACACTATTAAGCGGCAAGGTCTTTAGCGCTTCTAAAAGTTTAGAGTCAACAAAAGATTCGAGATCTTCAGAGGTAAGGTGTAGGTGGTTTTCGGAAAAATATTGTTCAGACCAAGAAAGCAAACCTTTGATATCGTCTCTGGGAGGGAGTGGTGCGACCTCCTTGTCCCGAAAGGTCTCATAAAATTTTTTACAGTAGTGATAAAAAAATGGGCACACCCCATCTTCTGTGATGATTCTACCAAGAGGCCTCTTTAACTCTAGCTCAGCAAAGGCCACAGGGTTTGTTGTGATTCTGTGAAACACTACACTACCCGTTGGTGTGCTTTCAGCGCCATAACAAAACGTTTGTAATAGAAATACAAAAAAAACTACAATCATTTTAAATCCTTTTTTTATTATAAATTATTTTTAATCTTTTTACAAATTTTTAAAGATCTAGATAACTTTTTTATCCGGATTTTTTTATAAAACTTGAATTTTTAGCGATCTTTTAGTTCAAACAGCATTTGGGTGAAAGGTATTTTTGAAATAAATAAATCAAGCCGGTTATATGATTTTTTTTGGTATCATAAAGTGTTTCTGGTTCCTAAAATCTGTCCAGATTTTTTTGCAATAACCATAAAAAAAAGGGTTTACACCATCTTTTGTGATAATTTTTTTAAGGGGTCTCTCTGGTATGCCTGCAGTACCATATAACAAAACGTTTGTAATAAAGAGGTCAATATAAACAAAAAAAAAGGAGTTTTCTAATAAACTGAAACCTTTATTCAGTAATGTCCAGAGCAGATTTTATAGAAAGTCTATCTCTTGTATTATGTAAAGAGCGCAATTTAGTTTGGTCAAATGCTGCAAAAACTCTCCCACTTAAAATATTAACTTCAAATTCTGCGTGAAAGGCGGATGCCAGTCCTTTTAACAAAAGACAGCTGTCAAAAATACAGCTGTCAAAACGATCTTCATAATAAGGCACTTTAGGGTATATGTCATACACATTAATATGCTCTCCAAGTATGAAATCTGCTATTTTTTGTTTGCCCAGAGCAAAAGGATACATGGATAATATACCGTCAGGTGCGCGGTCAAATCCCATCGTAACTGCACTTAAGGATGATTTTAAAAGTATCATGTTTTGTGTAAAGTAATCAAACATTTTGCATTTTTCAGGTTCTGGATCTAAATAAAATAGCATTGTTTTTTTCGTATGACCGAAAGACCTTGCGAAGATAGAAAGTTCCTGCACGCTCATGAGTTCAGTCACTGTTGTTGTGTACCAGTGTTCTTTCATTGCATTAAGATAGATTTCATTTTTCTCTACATCTTCAGAGGGTGGAAAGTCTTCCGGACACAATTCCCTCGTCTTTGTTGTTAAAAAAACAAAATTAGATGGACTGCACGCCTTTAGCATGAAAATCATATTGTGCGCAAAGTCTCCAGGAACAACAAACACTTTGCTTTCTCTATCAGACATGTTGGGAAGACTTTGAGTCGTTAGCGCTTCCATAAGTTCACCATCAACAAAAGCATTACACATTTCAGCGGAAACTTTTAGTTGGTTTTTGGTAAAATATTGTTCAGACCAAGCAAGCAAAGCGGTGATATCGTCTCTGGGAGGGAGTTTTGTGACCCCCTTGTCTTTAAAGGCATCATAAAACTTTTCACAATAACGATAAAAAAAAGGGCACACCCCATCTTCTGTGATGATTCTGTCAAGAGGTCTCTGTGCGTTTGGTACCGTTACAACAAGAGGCGATCCTTCCTCTGGTATGCCTTCAGCACCATAACAAAACGCTTGTAATAGAAATATAAAAAAAGATAACACCACTTTAAAAACCATTTTTTAATTATAAATTATTTTTCATTCTTTTACAACTATTTAAATATAGCCTACTTTTTTTGGGGAGTTTATTAGCCTCCGTGTGTTGAAATTCATGGTAGAATTTTCACAACATTTATAAAAAAAGGACTCACTCTACCGTCTTGAGTGATTAAAAGTTATGGAGTCTGTTCAGCTCCATAACAAAACGTTTGTAATAACGTTTGTAATAAAGAAGAGAGTATCAATAGGAACATAACTATTATCCTCGCTGATATGATAGAATGATTTTTCTTATTGATATAAAAAGTGGATCGCACATCACAAACGGAATAGGTGATAACGGAATGGGTTGATAAACGATTTGTAAACGGTTCGTATGGACGGGCGAATTATCTTCCTAATGAGGTAGTCTGTTTTCAATCTGTAATCTAGATAACCTACTTTCGAGTTCGATGTATCGTCCTCAACATCATAAAATGGCATAAACCTTTGAAGTATGTGCTGTATCATTTTTTTTTTGGCTAAAGAAAAAGGGTGCACAAAAAACATGCGATCAAAGTCGGAAGCTTCTTTTTGTGCTAAAAAATCCTTAATAGAAACCATGGTTTTTTTGCATTGATCCAGCTCATCTTGATCATGTGGGTGTGGGGTAACTGATAATTCCACATGATATAGCACCTTTAGACACTTTATCTCGGATTTTGTGATCATAAAACTTTTAAGGGTTAAAAATCGTTCTTTTGAGGAAAAAAAATAAATATCATCTGGCGCACAACCTACCGCTATTGCTACCAATGAACTCATAGGACACCCAGGAACAATAAAAATTTTTCCTCCAAGTGGGAGCAAGGACCTTCTTTTTACCACAGAATCAACACTATCAATAACTGCAGTTTTTAGCATTTCTTTCAGACTCTCACCAACAACCTCATCGCGCTTTTTGTCGACCCATACCGCATTGAGAGCAAGGATTTTTTGAGGGTAATGAAGAAATCCGTATTTATCGTGTTGATGGAGGGGGGTGGAATCTTTCGTGTGTTCCGCTCTTATCGAATAATCTTGTTCGTACTTCAGCGAGCGATAAGCGCCATAACAAAACGTTTGGAGTAAAGCAATTAGTACAAAAAGAAACACAACAGATCTCTTTACCCAATACTAGCATAGATCAATAACTGAAGAGGTTATTGTGCGTAAATATCAATCGTTTGTGATTTTCATTTTTTCCTCAAGAGTTTTTCTCTTTTCTTTAGAGAAAAAACGCTCAAAATTTTATGTTCTTAAACAGTGGTTTCAGAACCCTTACGCTCGGTTAAGGACATCATAGTGCAGGGTTTTGTGATCAATGTGTAATGTAAGGCTTCTAAAATTGTCGAGCTCGATGTATCTTCTGTAGTTTCAACATCAACAACCGGAGTAAACCCTGTAAGTACGTGATTTGCCATTTTTTGTTTGGCTAAAGCAAAGGGGTAAGAAGCAACCATGCCATCAAAGTCGACAGCTTCTTTTTGTGCTAAAAAATCCTTAATAAAAATCATGGTTTTTTCTAACTGATCTGGATCCTCTGAATCGTGAGGGGTTGAGATAACTGATAATTTCACCTGATATCTCTTCTCTACACACCCTATGAGATACGTGGCGCCAGACAATTCTGTCTTTGGCTTCTTTTTGTGCTGCTCGTGTAACTGATGAAGGTGCGCTACGTATGGTTTAAAGTCAAAGTCTTTAGGGGTTAAAAATCGTTTTTGTGAGGCAAAAACATAAAGCTCAGCTGATTCACAATCTCTAGCTATTGCGAGTAATGAATTCATGCGACACCCAGGAACAATAAATACTTTCCTCCTTTTTCTGACACTTTTGAATTTCTTCTCCTTAGAGAAAAAATTCTCAAAACTTGAAATTTTTAGTGCTTTTCTAAGTTCATCATCAACAACCTCTTGGCTATATTCCTCGATATTTGGGAGGGTGAGTGTATTGTGCAACCAATGCAACAAACCGCCCATATCGCTTTCCTGGGGGATTGTGGAATAGACCATGCCTTTCTGTGTTAACTTTTTGTGGAGTTGTTCACAGTAGCTATAAACAAAAGGATGCTCCCAAACTCTTGATATTTCTGAACAAGACCCCTCTTCTCTTGGAGTCTGGGCCCCATAACAAAATGTTTGTAATAAAGTGGTTAATATAAATAAAAACATAATGACTATAGTATCTGATATAACCTCAAATGTCGATTGTGTTTTTGTAAATATTAACAGTAAGGAATTCGGCTGCGCTCTTTTTGAATGCAATGATCTATGTAAAGTGTATAAGATAGGGCTTGCAAAAGTTCCAGGTTAGATGTCATGTTGTCAAAAACATCATAAAATGGAGTAGGCCTTTGTAGTACAAATTCGACTAATTTTTGTTTGGCTAAACTATACGGAAAAAGAGAAACCATGCCATCATTGCCAAAAGCACGAAGACGGTATATCAAGCTTTGTAGGAATGGATCCTGGTGAGATGATAATTGGTGAACACACATGTTTCCGTGAGGACGAATATTACAAAAATAAATCAGATTATTGAGGCCCTCATATTCTGTAAGGCGTGAGACTCTATGGATCTCAAACACTTTACTAAGTAAGGGTTCATGTTGTTTGGTGCAAAAGTCTTGGTCAGTCAAAATTCGGGTATTGGAGGCAAACAAAAAAAGCCTGGCCTTTCTGCAATATTTAATTACTGATAACATTGAGTTTAGATGATTTTCACAAACAATCAAGAATTTTCCTTGAAGTGCGTAGGTGGGGCCTTCTAAGCAGTCTCTCTCACCCTTATCATGCCTAAGCGCTGATGGATAATCTTCAGTTTCCTTACAACTCAAACTCTCTAAACTCGCAGTCTGTAATGCTTTTCTAAGTTGTTCATCATCAGCCATATCTTGGCAGTCTTCAGGGGTAAGGTGTAGTCTGTTGCTGGTAAGGTAATCGTTAGACCACTCTACCAAATTTTCAACATCGCTTATGTCAGGTAAAGGTCTGACTCTAAGTTTAAACGCGTCATAGAACCACTTTAGATATTTATAAACAAAAGCACTCACCACACCCTCTTCTGTGATTGTTCTGTCAAGAGGTCTCACTTCCTTTAGCGCAGAATGTGTAGAGGGTTGAAAGTGTGCAATCATCTCTATAAGAAACCTCTCTGGTGCATGATAAGCATACTGCATAATAGCGATATCAGGATCCATATCTTTAGGGGGTATGTAATCTGGCAAGGGTTTTCTCCATATCAGGTCTGTTTCACTTGGTGTGAAAATTGTTAAGATTTTTCTTAAAAACTTATCTAATTCCAAAGGTGAGTCGAGAGTTTTTTTAAGATCCCAACCCTCTTGTAGTGGTAAGCGTTCATCACCACCTGTATGGCTATCATCTTCAGAGGGTGTGTCATCTGGAAAGAGTTCAAACATCGGTTTTGTTTTTTCAAAAGGTGAGTCGAGAGTTTTTTTAAGTTTCCAACTATCCTTTATCGGTTTTGTTTTTTCAAAAGGTGAGTCGAGAGTTTTTTTAAGTTTCCAACTATCCTTTATCGGTTTTATTTTTTCAAAAGGTGAGCCGAGAGTTTTTTTAAGTTCCCAACTATCCTTTAGTGGTAAGCGTTCATCACCACTTGTATGGCTATCATATTCAGAGGGTGTTTCATCTGGAAAGGGTTCAAACATCGGTTTTATTTTTTCAAAAGGTGAGACGAGAGTTTTTTTAAGTTCCCAAATATCCTTTAGTGGTAAGCGTTCATAACCACCTGTATGGCTATCATCTTCAGAGGGTGTTTCATCTGGAAAGAGTTCAAACATCGGTTTTGTTTTTTCAAAAGGTGAGCCGAGAGTTTTTTTAAGTTCCCAACGATCCTTTAGTGGTAAGCGTTCATCACCACCTGTATGGCTATCATCTTCAGAGGGTGTGTCATATGGAATGAATTCAAACATCATGCCCATTGGTTCCAAAAATGCGTTGGTTTTTTGTATAAGATCCACACCCTCCTTTAGTGCTAAGTATTCAGCAGAGGGTGTTTCATCTGGAAAGAGTGCAAACATCGGTTTTATTTTTTCCAAAGGTGAGTTGAAAGTTTTTTCAAGATCCTGACTCTCTTTTGGTGGTAAGCTTGCAGCACCATAACAAAACGTTTGTAGTAAAGCATTTAATATAAACAAAAAAATCATAAACATAAAATTTTATCAGTGTTTTTCTGCAAAGTCAATTTTTGTGTGTGGTTGGCAGTTATACGCTTTATTTTGTGCTTCTGTGTCAAATGCTATATGTAGGGAGTGTAACATTTTTAATTTGTTCTCAACACTGTAAGCCGGGGTAGGCCTTGGCAATATACGCTCTGCAACTCTTTGTTTAACCGATTCAGGAAGCATGCACACTATACCATCATAGTGACCATGGTGGTATAAAGGCTGTATCATAGTCAGGGTGTGTGGGATCGATTAAAATCTCTCTGTGCAGGTAGGGATTATAGCACCATAACAAAATGACTGTCATAGATATAAAACAGCCCAACCCTATTGCATGTACCTTAACGCTGTCTTCCAATCCTCAGACGCAATGCAGTATTCTACCTGAAGTGACGAATTTAGTGATTTTAAAATTTCCCAGTTAGATGGTTTTTTTCCATAAACATCATAAACATCATAAACCGGAATACTTCTTTTAAGAATATGATCTGCTAATTTTTTTCTTGATAAACTAAAAGGATAAGGAGAAAGTATACCATCAGAGAAGGATGGACAGCGAAGATAAAGCAAGCTTGTGAGGAAAAAATTGTCTGACCCTGAAACTTCACGAACCACCATTCTCATTGTGTGCGAGTGGTGTGTTTGGACCCACTCAGCCATCGAACTTAAAGCAGTATATTCTGTGTCAGCCATAAATTGAGCGTTTTTTACTAGTATAGCTGCTTTTTGGGTAGATACCACTCTATCAAGTAAAGGATCTTTTATTTGCAATAGATCATCATCGCTGGTATCAAAACTTAATTCATGGTCGTTTTCCTCGGACATATTCGAAGGTTGTGGTTCTGAGGGAAAAAAATAAGAAATTAATGCCGTACGAGCAGTTTTAGCCAATATTTCATAATCCATATCTTTGTGTTGGTTTGCGCTGTTTTCAAGGAAGGACTTTTTCATTTGCATAAAGAAAGGCTTAGTATCAAAGATTGGGCTCTCAAAGTCTTTTTGGGTCAAAAAGCGGTCTCTTCTGCCAATAAAACAAAGATTGGAGTGTGTATAAGTTGTGACTATTGAGGCGACTAAGTTTAGAAGGGTTTTGCAGACCACAAAACCTTGTCTTTTCTCTGTAACACTATGATGATAGCTGGGCTCTGCATTTTCGGTTGATAGCGCTACTCTAAGATCACGATCCACAACTTTTGCGAGTCGATCTTCAGGAAAGTCGTGGGGGTGGGTAAGCCAATATTTTCGACACCAACGCGCTAGGTTACAAACCTCTCCTCTATCAGGTAAAGGTTTAATATTATAGTCTTGAAACTCTTCATAAAATTTTTCACAATATTTATAAAAAAAAGGACAAACACCACTATCTGTGATGATTGTTTCAAGTGATCCTTCTGCCATGCGA
>MPNG01000080.1 GCA_002238905.1 Alphaproteobacteria bacterium bin98
TCCGATGCAACAGATACTACTGATGATGTGACCACTTCTGAAGTTGTAGAAGAGGATGGAGAACCAAAAGAGGCGGATGAGGAAACGAAAGAAGAGCGAGAGCGTCGTAAAAAAGCCGCTGCTAGCGTGTAGTAAAAGATCGATAAAACTGAGGATATAATGCGTATTTGGAGAATATTTTTGATAATGATGGTGTCGGCGTCGTATATGGCAGCCTCAACATCGCATAATGTGGTTGCAAACAGCGCTAAAGGTATAGTGATTGGTACGTTAGCAAATAAATCTCAAACGATCACGCTGAAAAACACTTATAGCGTGGGTATAGGAGAATTTACCAATTTAAGTATTGGATCAGGCAATGTTGTGCACTGTGTGACAGAGGATGGGTATGACAGAACCAAACCTGTAATAATTTTGCGTGATAACAGTCAAATCACGGTAGGTGGTGAGTTGCGTGTTGACTCACCAGGATTGAAAGTGTTTTTGCATGCACCTAATATCACAATGGCAGAAGGAGGCATGTTGTCTGCGAGCGCTGGTGGTAATAGTGGTTTGTATGTGTTTCCGGCTACGCAACCCTCTAGCCTGCAAGACTTGATAATGGTTTCTATTGCTTCTGGCGAGGCTAAATATAACAATGTGGCGCAGGCCGTTGATGCGACTCACACGGCTACTAATAATTTACAGGATGACGGTTATCTTAATTGGCATGATATCGCCAATATTCCTTTGTCTTCATACACAAGTGGCAATGTTCGCTTTGCTAGTGCTCCACTTCCTAGCACGCTAGAGGAGATTAGCAACAAAAACTTATCTCTCACAAAACTGTCTCCTATGTCAGGTGATGCGTTCTATGTGTTAACTAAGTCCGGATTCGATGCTGCTAATGACCTAGGAGATATTCTTTATGGAGATGAAGAGTTTAGTGTGACGCAGTACAGGTGGGGTCAATCCTCTTTTTTTCCCGATCGATATTCTATACACAGCGTCTCTGATTATGGATCAACAGGGGAGATATTTGTTGACTTGTTGCCGGAAGATACGCTTGTAACATTTGCGGAAGAAATTGACGCATACGAGAGATATTATGCTGTTGTTACTGGGCAGTCTGAGCCTGATGTGCCAATGCGTGGTCTAGGCGCGATAGGCCGAGGTGAAATATATGACCCAGAACCTCTGTCGGCAGACTCATTGATCATGGACACTCCTATTGAGAAAGGCAAGGAGATCGTGGAAGTAGTGGAGGATCCTGTAGTGGTAGATCCAGAAGAAGAGGCGGCTAAGAAGGCAGCAGAAGAAGCTAGGTTGGCAGAGGAAGCTAGATTAGAAGCCGAAAGAGTAGAGGCAGAAAGAGTAGAGGAAGCTAGGTTGGCAGAGGAAGCTAGGTTGGCAGAAGAAGCTAGGTTGGCAGAAGAAGCTAGATTAGCAGAGGAAGCTAGGTTGGCAGAGGAAGCTAGATTGGCCGCTGAGAAGGCAGCAGAAGAAGCTAGATTAGAAGCCGAAAGAGTAGAGGCAGAAAGAGTAGCAGAGGAAGCTAGATTGGCAGAGGAAGCTAGATTAGCAGCTGAGAAGGCGGAAAAAGAAGAATTGGAGAGATTAGCGGCTAAGAAGGCAGCCGAAGAAAAGGCGGCTGAGGAAGCAAGAGAAGAAGCTAGATTAGCAGCTGAGAAGGCGGAAAAAGAAGAACTGGCGAGATTGGCGGCTCAGAAGGCAGCCGAAGCAAAGGCAGCCGAAGAAAAGGCGGCTGAGAAAGCAAGAGAAGAAGCAAGAGAAGAAGCTGAGAAGACAGCAGCAGAAGAGGCGATAGAAGAAGAGGTGGCTAGATTGGCTGATGAGCAGAAAGAATTTGTTCTTGATAGTAATGCGAGAGATATAGCCTTTGCTGAGCCTACAACCTTTTCTGGCGAATTTGGGCCAGATATCTTTGGTGGAGAAATACCATTAGACACTAGCTTTGATGATCCAAGTTATTTTGATAATGCATTTGATGTCCCAGATGCTGTTGATTCACTTGTGTCTGTGGATGCACCAGAGGATGTAGTGGTTTCTCAACCTGAAAGTTTGCCAAGTGAAGGTTTGGCAGATCTGACAACTGAAGATGTTGTGAATCAAGAACTGCCAACAGAATCTGCTGCATTAGCTCCCGCAGAGAGTGAGTTAGCTGCAGAAACGACTGATGCGCCAACTGACGAGCCATTAACAGAAGATGCCGTTAGTGAATCCGATGCAACAGATACTACTGATGATGTGA
>MPNG01000081.1 GCA_002238905.1 Alphaproteobacteria bacterium bin98
CTCGATCGCATGCAGCTTCAAACATGGTCATTAGCGCTTGAGATGCGCTAAAAGATTGGTACACTACATCCATCACTTCTGATTTTACAAGCGATAAAGTAGATAACAAATCACCTGAAATAACACATTGGAGTCCCCGCAGCGTTCATAAAGGTAACTTTCGGCATATCTAGTGGGGCACCCCGCACAGTCATATTTGCTTCTGGTTTTTCCGTGATCAATAACTTTATATCTTCTAGCGTATCTCTCATCAAAGCGAGCACAGCCTTCTTAAACATAGAACCATTCCTCATATCAAACAGTACAGTGGCTTCTCTCACCTCATCAGCGTTTCCCTCCTTTCGCCATTCATCTTCGCACAGCGTTTGATATAACTCATCTATCGTGGTTGAGTACTTTTTGAGGTGTTTTTAAGCTTACATTGCATAGAGGAAACTTGAAAAATCTATCAACTTCAGCAGTATAAGCATCTGCTGTAATATCAGCCTCTGCCGCAGATAGCTGGACTGATAAAAATAATAACAATAATATATATCCTTTGGATTAACTTAGTAGATAGTTTTGAATCTTGCAGGAAGATACGCCTACTTCATTGATTTAGAGGCAAGAGTAAGCCTCACTTCACCATCAACACTACCCGCTTCAGGTGGACTAACACCGAGAACACTTTGCCTAATATCGCTATGGATTTCTTCTTGCTCTGTCAATATTTTAAAACAGTAACCTGGAATCTTTGAAATATATGGAGCAAAAGAAGGCTTAATAACTTTTACAGCGTATATTTCCCGCACAGGAATCCATTCACCACCCTGTCTCTCAGCAAATAAATCTATCACACATAAATGGCCCTCTTGATTTTGCTTAAATGTAAGATAGTGCTCTTGTTGATCAATCGCTGGTGAATTAGTATATTCTTTCATCTTCTTTTTCATGTCTTGTATACACGACAGAAGCTTTTGATCATTCTCATCGTTATATTGCTTGAATGCTGATAATAGATGTTTTTTTTCTATGCAATGCTTTACTCCAACAAAATCTTTATCGAGTAACAAAATCGTTAAATAGCAATTTGATTCTTGCGCAGTTGCTTCAGCTATTATTTTGTCTTTCTGTTCTTGCGACATTTCTTCTTCACCGAAAAAGCAAAGTGTGGATAAATCTTTGCCTTGCTTCATTGCTTGCTCTACAGCTGCGAACAACTCGCCTCTTGGATGGAGGTCTTCCTCAAAAGCGTTGAGTATATCCAATACGCTTATCTGAAATACTCTTCCTTCTGTTGGATCCCACAACACTTCTGCTTCATCATATGTAATAAGGCCATCGTATCCGTGTGCTGGTGCGTCTCTTAGAATGTCTCTCAGAGTTGGATATTCAAACCATGCTGCAGGGAGATTGAGTGACAAGAGTAATAAAAGTAACAATTTAAACATAAACAACCTTCTTATGGAATAATCGTAATACAAAAACACATAAAAAAAATAGCACATAAACTATGGCTATCTAAGTATATTATTATACTATGATTTCTGTCTCCTAATGTCTAAAACCATAGTCTTCTGTGAGTTTGGCTTTCTTCAGTTTCCCCAAATGTCAAAATTGTTTTCTGCTTGCGCAGCCTATCTTCAGCGTTTGGTAGTGTCTGTTAACTAGCATAGGAAGAGGCAGAAGCGAAAAAAGACATACCTTCTAGGTGATTTGTTAAAAATAAACGCAGCTATTCGATGATACTATCCTTTGCCATATTTATAGATTTCTGAAGTATTTTTTCATTTTCACTGTTACAATTCTGGATCGATAATTCTATAGGATAAAGAGAAGCACAAAAACTATCAAGAGTGTCATATCAATATGATGAGCAGACAGAGTCTGCTTGACCCTTTTTTTATTCCATAGGTACGCACGCATGATAGTTTTCGCGCATTTCACACGCCTTTCTGGACTGAGCACAACATCATGTTGGCTCATCACAGATTATAAATTTGTTGATAGCACTGATATCAGTAATAATATAAACTTGCAAGCCTCCTTTAATGATTGCATGAGTAATAAAAAATAAACATTTTACAGTTATCGACAATAGTTTTGTGTCTATATGAATAACCTCAAGACCTGATTGCATTGAATATAGAATAAAATACAGACTCAAGCGAACGCAAATTGGCGAACAGTTCTGGATCACTCGCTTCCACACACAAATCTCCTTCATGCATATGAA
>MPNG01000082.1 GCA_002238905.1 Alphaproteobacteria bacterium bin98
TTTTCCTCAGAAGGTGGATCGTTATCAACATCAGTCGACATGCTGCCATCGACCAAGGAGGCATTCCCCGTACCTTGCTCTGCATTTTCTAAACCTAGAAGCTCTTCCTCACTTTCTACATTCCTCATGTGACTACCTGATTGTGGACAAACACTTATCAGATCATCACACACATCAGCAACAACGGGCTCACTATCGACTTCCATACCCTCTTCGACAACTCTTTCATCCTCTACCACACTCCTTTGCTTGGCCTGGCTCTTGTACATTATTTCACGCCTATGGGATAGATAGGTCATCTCAGATTCCAATGCCTCTTTCAACAAGCTCGCATCTGTGAGTCTTTCAAGTGTTTCACTTGTTTCATCTGTGTCTTTTTCACGACTCACTCTCTGGCTCAACTTTTTATCAAGTTCTTCCACTGTCCTAACTTTTACTTTCTTACGTGCACTATCTCTGATCTTTAGATTGTCATTTACCCTGTCCATGAAACTACTATCAAAAACAGACTCATCAGTGTGTAGATTCAGCTCTCTCACGAGTAAATTAAACCTATCATAGCGAAATGCTTTCGGAACAGGATTTTGAATTTTATTCCCTTGTTTCTTTGCAGCATAATATTTCTTATTCTGACGACTCCACTCCCTAAGACAGATCAGATTATTTAGTAAACTTGGTTTAACAGATTGACTACTCTCACCTCGCTCCAAGATATTAACCACTGTAAATTCACTTACTTTTTTAGAAGATGTGGCTACCCCAGTCTTGTGATGTCTATGATCGCGCACATGACCCTCAGACAAGACGTGCACGCGCTCGACATCCTTTCTCGCCTGTCTATCCATATTTGGCGCTTTTGTAGCTAACATACTTTTCTTGCTCACAGTGTTTTTTTTCCTCCACTCTTTTCTTATATTTTTTCGGAGAGATCGCATTTGTACCTTGTCCTCTTTTGATGGCAGGCTATATTGATCTATCTCTTTTTCTATATCCTGAAGCTTTGTGCTCAATACATTGCGCACACCCTGCGTTAGGTCGCACCGCAGCCTGGCGATTACCCTCTTCTGCTTCCTTCTTAGACAATACATTTTGTGCCTAGATTTAGGTTCTAAATAACCCCTTGCTCGCAATACTTTTTCAATTTCTCTGGATTCTCTGGATAAATATGCCTGGCTACGCATTATTGCTTCCTTCTCTTCTTTTCTGCAGAGCACCTTTTCTTCTTGCTGATCATCATTATTAATCAAAATTTTCTTTGGTTGAGAGTACGATGTGGTAGCGAAATTCTCTATATTCGGTGTTGGAGCTACCGCATGATCAGATGCACTATTGCTATCATTTGGTTGAGAGTACGATGTGGTAGCGAAATTCTCTATATTCGGTGTTGGAGCTACCGCATGATCAGATGCACTATTGCTATCATTAAGAAAACTGTCAAGTGGCAGACAGCATTCAGAAGATGTTGGAAAACGTGCAACCTGTGTTAAATCCGATGACTTTAATAGGTATTTGAATCTATCTAGCACTGTCGCATCACTGAATTGCATCCAGTCTTCAAACAATGCCAGATCATCATCCTTCTTTGCAAGAGCAGCGCTGTCATCTCTCATATTGCCAGTCTCTAACTCCATAGCTCTGTTTGATTGAGCAATAAGCACATCACTTCCTTTCTTGTATTCCTCCGATACCATCGCATCAGCATTCTCTTGAGCGCAATCTAGAGCATCTAAAATCCATAGATCTGTTTGATTGAGCATTTGCACTTTACGCAATCTCTCCAAGGCCATAGCATCAGCGCCCATCTTGCCACGATCCAACTCTGCACTGTGCAACACAAGCGCAGACAACAACAATATTCTTCGTATGTAAAACATATATAAGATTATTTATCCGATATTTGTATAAAAGTCTATATTTTTTTATTTTGATAATGCTCAACAGCACTGGAGCTCAATCCTGTTGCGCTACCCATCCAAACATCGCAAGAACTTCTCAATCATCACTTGGGCTTTAGCATGAGTGGCTCGCGCATTGAAAAACAAAATCTGGCAACATCTTCTCTTCATCCATTGCCCAGAAAACAACAGGACGCATCTCGCACTTTTCTGATTTCAAAAAACACGTCATGGTATCTGTTGATTGAAAACAAAAAT
>MPNG01000083.1 GCA_002238905.1 Alphaproteobacteria bacterium bin98
TGAGCATAATATTTGTGTGCGCCTTGATCAAATAAAGGACCATATTCCTCGTATGAATCGTAATGATAAAGCGATGATTTTTTCTTGGGCGTTTGCTATGGAGCGTCAAGGTGATGGCGCATTGCATGCCTTAGGATTTCTGAAAGGTTCTAGAACTTCCGGCTATATTTTTCTATCATGTCGGCGCCAGATACCGCATTATCTGTATGCGTTGACAGCGTGTACCAATATTGAGGAGTATGGAGGGTGTATGAGAAATGACCAGACATCTCTACAGCATGAAGAGGCGAACTATATGCGCTCTACAGAGATTGCTGAGCAAGGTTGGCGTAATTATACCCCAAAGTGGCGGCAGATGATGGATATGAAGCTTGTTAGACAAAGAAAGAACATAATGGCGCTTTTGGGCCGTATCTTTCCTGATGGTGATGCGCCAGATGCAATATAGATATAAATGCTGTGTTGCAGCAGTGAGAGATGCGGGATTTTTAATCCATTTTTTCACTTAATGGATGTGATGGCTTGCGGTGGATAATTTTACTATGCAGTTTGGTTTTATTTCTGTAACAAACGGTTATTGAAGAAGGGGTTAGAGCAAGATGCGCAAATATTAAGAGGTTTTTACTTTCCTGTGGTGTTTTTCACAATACACGACGGTATTGCTATCGAAACACAAGCCTAAAAATATTTTTTGTAGCTATGCAACATTTTTTTTGTTTGAAATGGTTTTAAAACTTTATCACAAGTGAAAGTTGTTTTCTTTGCAAAATTCATGTATTGATAAGAGACATTTATGATTAAGATTATTCTATTTTCGCTATTTATTTTTGCTTTAAATACAGATGCTGCAGATGATTCTGAAGATCCTGGTTGGTTGACAGGCATAGCTGCTCAAAGCAACTATAGCACTTTGGAATATAATCTCATACCGTATGGTATTGCATTCAAACAATCGGTTATGCTGCAAGTATGTGCTGGATTATCCCAATTCAATTTCTTCCAGCCTGAAGCACCCGGGCTGCCAACAGAAATTGATATTATCCTGTATCTCTTGTGGCAAAAAAGCGTAGAAAATGCTGCAGCACTAGCTAAAACTTTTGATGAAGAGGATGAGAAGATGGGTGCAGGAAGGGCACTGATTACCGAGTCTTTTCGCCGATGTGTGACTCCGGCTCTTCCTGATGATATTAATCAGATCCAAAAAATTTTAGATTGTTTCCCGCATATTAAGCGGCGCTATGAAATCATGCGCGTCATCAAGAATCGTTATAAAAAACAAGGTTTCGCAAAATTTTCCTCACCACTAAACGAGACTATATGGAAGGTGTATTTTGCATCTGAATATAAAAAATCACAACCGGAGACAGGTGCTGCTGAGGATTTTGGTTGGTTGACAGGAAAAGCCGCTAAAAAACACTATGAAATCATTCAATCTAATCTCATAGACTATGATATTACAGTCGAAAAATCGATGATGTTGCAAGTATGTTATGCGTTATCTAAATCCGATTGTTTTCAGAATTCCGATGCCATCCTGAAAACAGATATTGATATTATCCTGTATATCCTGAGCGAAGAGAGTTCAAGCAATGCTGCAGGACTAGCTGAAACTTTTCGTGGCGAGGATGCTCTGGTGAGTAAAGGCAATTTAAGTGTGCTCGATGCTTTTGGTCAATGTGTTCCTCAGGTTAACCTTGAGGGTATTGAAAGAATTTTACTTTTTTTTCCGGATAACCACAAGAGCTCTAAAGCTTTGAACAATATCAAGAGGCGTTATACACTAGAAAATGCAGAAAGATTTTCGCAATCACTAGAGCATCTTTTGTGGGAGCGGTATCCGATTGCTGCGGATAAAGACTCACAACCTGATACAGGTGCTGCTCAGGCTGTTGTTGGGTTGACAGGCATAGCTGTTCAAAGCAACTATAGCGCTTTGCAATATAATCTCATACCGTATGGTATTACATTCAAACAATCGGTTATGCTGCAAGTATGTGCTGGATTATCCCAGTCCGATTGCTTTCAGAAAGAACATACCGAGTTACAAGTAGGTATTGCGACTGCCCTGTATATCTTGTGCCAAGAGAGCGTAAGAAATGCTAAAGGCCTAGCTCACACTTTTAGTAAG
>MPNG01000084.1 GCA_002238905.1 Alphaproteobacteria bacterium bin98
TTTTCGTTTTCATCTTCTGCTAAAACCAATTGTCTGCTCAATCCTCTCTTTTTAATCCAAAGAAGGATGTAATTTTTCTCTTGCTCTACAGATAATGCGCCTATAGCGCCTTGCTTTTTAAGATCTTGTGCATACCCTATCTTAAGCACATCATGCTCGTCATTCTCATACCATGCGCTAAGATCTTTTGCATACCCTATCTTAAGCACATCATGCTCGTCATTCTCATACCATGCGCTATGCAACACAAGCGCAGACAACAACAATATTCTTCGTATGTAAAACATACATAAAATCTATCCGATATTTGTATAAAAGTCTATGCTTTTTTATAATGTGCAATAGCACTGAATCTCAATCCTATTGAGCTACCCACCCAAACATCGCAAGAACTTCTCAATCATCACTTGGGCTTTAGCATGAGTGGCTCGCGCACAGCATCTTGTCTCTTTAAAAGTTAGTCAACCATAGACACGGCGTAGTAGAGGACCTTCTTCGTCCACTCTAATCTATACTCTCTTTGACAGGATGATTTTTTTCTTTTAATCTTATCTACAGGACCTGCACCTTGAATACCAACTTTATCAATTAAGATTTGAGATACTGCCTCTTCTTCTGTAGAAGAATTAATTCCAACAGTGGTTGATACTCTCTCATTACCTCAATTATATGATCATATTAAAATTGCAACCTTACTGTTAGTGCAAGCAATACAATCGGTCATTCAGCAGACGATGATACCCGTAACGTACGAAGCGATAAGTGTAAGTGCGTGCAGCACACTAGGTCGGCTGATATTA
Organism: Alphaproteobacteria bacterium bin98; assembly: GCA_002238905.1. GTDB lineage: Bacteria > Pseudomonadota > Alphaproteobacteria > Bin98 > Bin98 > Bin98. The sequence goes on from MPNG01000084.1 coordinate 801, forward strand.
TGTTAATAATATGCTACTTAGGAACGGGTCGCATACTTTTAATAACTAGTTACTCGAGACTGGTATCCTTCTTTTTTCTGCTTTCTGCAGAATATTACGCAACATTACTTTCACATCCTCCCTCACTTGCGTGTCCTGACTTTTATCATTTTCTAACTTTGGCAATTCCTCTATCTCTGATTCCAAGGTATGCTTTCATTGCAAAATCGATCCCTTGTTGCCTTCCTGAATTTTGGCACCTCCATATAGTTGCTAGCTCACCTTCGTCATGCAACATTTTTTTAATATCACGCTCTTCTTCTGGCCGTTTATTGTGTGCTAGTGCTCTAAGATCACTTTTGTTAAAACTCAAAAGGCGGAATAGGAGCAATGATCTCTCTGGATTCAGCAGCTGATTCCAGCTCACTTATCTCCTGCAAAGGCACATAACTAGTGAGAAAGGGGTCCGGGACAAAACCCTCTAACTCTTGATTCAAGAGAGCCACCTCAAACGCACTACCCAGACCATCACTTTCCACAATATGCGCTTCAGAACCATCATCCATAGACGTTGCGGGGTCGTCATAACCAATATTCTGCGAGGTTGCCTTCTCTATACGATCTACGTAACTCTCTACTCCATAGTCTTCTATTTCTGCTTTAGCGCTCTCTCTTTCATCAGTGGCAGCAAGCTGTTGATGAATGGGATGACATGACCGCTTTTTCTTCATCAAATGCCTATGACGCGCAAGCCGATTTTTCCTCATTTTCAGATCGTGTTTCAGAAGCTCATTCCCACCTTCCCTCACCATTATCCCATCAAGAACCTTTCTAAGAGCACGAAGTTCACTATCTTGTTCGGCCCCTTGTCCTTGCATCTGTTCAATCACATTTTTTATATTATCAAGCGTCACCAGTTGCTCTTGCATTATACGCAAAAGGATGTTCTTTCTAGTGAAATTGTACTCCCTTTCATGGCGCTTATCTAACTTACTTTTGTTTGCAGCGCCGCATTCATCCAATCTTAATTGCTCCGCAGCTCGATTTACACCTTTCTTTAAGAACTCCATAATGATCTTTGTGACTTCCTGTTCGGTGCTTACATCAAGAACAAACATAGGACGATCTTCCTCAGTCGACTCTTCCAAAACAAAAGAATGAGTCACGCGACTTGCGCATTGAAAAACAAAATCTGGCAACATCTTCTCTTCATCCATTGCCCAGAAAACAACAGGACGCATCTCGCACTTTTCTGATTTCAAAAAACACGTCATGGTATCTGTTGATTGAAAACAAAAAT
>MPNG01000085.1 GCA_002238905.1 Alphaproteobacteria bacterium bin98
TTTGCGCAAAAAGACTTCGGAAAAGGCCCTTGTTTCCAATGGATCAAAATTTTCTTGATCTTAGGATATCTTTCTCCCTCTCCTTCTTTTGGCTTCCATCCTGGCAGAGCATCGCGATCGTCTCGTGATTGTTTTAATTCCCAACAGAAAATGCCACACAATCTTTTCATAACTTCCGCTATCTCGCTTACATATCGATCAACCCTAAAAACCACTTTTGTTCCTAAAATATCTGCAAAAAAGGGGTAGGTGTAAATTTCATTTGTCCAGAATATGAGTGGCTTAAAAGCTTTGTGCAACCACATTCCCAATCGGTAGTTTCCCATATCATCCACATCAAGGGTCGGAAAGCGTCCTGCATCCAGAAATGCCTTTATGCTCTTAACAACCTCTGGTTCAGGCAATAAGTGATAATCCAAAACTGGCACTTCTTCGTCTTGAGGATACATATCTGCGCGTTGTTCAATTTTAACTGGCGTACGCGCTTTCTGTTTTTCATAAAGACGCTCGCACATACCTTTCTTTTTTGGAGGTATGCTTACCCCTCCCTCACAGGCATCCACACTTGGCGAGATGACTGGTTCAGGAGAAAAATCATCTTGCATCACTGTATCCGCAAGTACCGGAAATAGCCTTGAAGTCTCGCTCGCACAAAATTCAGCAGACACAGCATCAGGCGAAGAATCGCTTTCAGAAGATATACCAGCGCACGCATTCAAAAATACCAGGGATAATAAAAGTAAATGTTTCATTTTTTCTTTTTATCTTAATAAAAACCCTCTCTCCAAACCTAAATCTCTTAAATTATACACTATTTTTTATTGTTTCTTTTGCACACTAAGCGCACATCAAGTCTAGAACTGTCTCCAAAAGGCGTATAACTTCACGCTTACTTACACGCAATCATTTCATCTGGCCAGAACTACAATCGTTGATATTTTAAATCGTTGTCAGAATGCACTTTTTTTATCAGCTCAATAGTGAGGTTGATCTGTTATGACATAACACTTAAGTGCGTGAGCATCTCTACACTCATACTTTTATACTTTCAGTGCAAAAAGATCTTCCAATTCCTTTTGCAAACATCTATCAGGGACAGGAAACGCATCTCGAAAAGGGCGCCGATCTATAATGTCAGCGAAAATACCAGAAACTTCTTGAGGTGTTTGCGCTAAAGGTGGGGTCTCCACTCCCAACGATTTCAAAAACAGCACAATGATGTTAACAGGCTGTCGCGCCAAACAACCCTCTGATTCAGGGGTGATCCTTTTGGAGAAAGCTTGAAGGATTTCTCTTTTTCTTCGAAAATCTGTACAGAGTTTTGCAATATTCTTTATTAGAGGCAATATATCTTGCTCTAGAGTTGCCTTAGAATAACACATGCTTTGACAGAAACTTTTCAACATTTTTGTTTTTTCTTCATCTTTAGCTAAATGCGCTTCGTATACTGTTGTCTCTTTTATGTCCGCAAGATCTTGCAATTCTTGGCGCCATACAGGTTTGCCAAAGCACATCAATTCCCTCTTATAACGAAGATCTTTCAACCTTTTGTTACCTTCAACAATATCTCTATGCTGACCTCTCATTGTGAATATTACCTTTGCTATGTGCTCTCGTATTGCTAAAAGCAAGTCATCATAGATCTGCCGCTCACCTTCTATGAGGAAGTGCCAAAGACGAAAAATTTCAAATTTCCAAAACCGACTGCTACACTCTTTACTTATTACTTCTTCTAGCGCCACAAGGTCATCTTTTGTGATATCTCTATCACAAGAAAAAAATTCTTGGTAACGCTTATAATCTACTCCACCTTCTGGCCACACAATCTTCGATT
>MPNG01000014.1 GCA_002238905.1 Alphaproteobacteria bacterium bin98
AGGTGCGGTAATGCCAAAACAGATTTGCTATCCAATTTATCAGCAATGTCTTGAAATCGTACAATGTCCATGTCCACTTGTCCCAGAATCTGTATTGCTAAAAATAATAGATCTTATGCGTATAAGATCTATGTATTCTTTCTGTCTGACAAGGAATGATGCAAAAGCATGGGAATCTCGTCTAGTAAAGGGAGGTGAAGCTGCGAGTAGAGAGTGGGATGCACAAGAAAAAGATTTTTTCGGATCTCAGAGAGAGAGTCAAGAGAATGGTAGTGGGTATTTTGCCAAAGAAAGGGAATATTTGCTATTGAAGTGGAGTCTAGAATCTGCGCTAAAGATGCACGAGGAAGAAATAAAGCGGTTACAGAAGTCCATATGCGCTATAGATGTGTTTTTCAGTTCAGCTCAAGATAAGAAAGATTTTCTTCCGTGTTGTGAAGCAGGTGAGTGTGAGGAACAAACTGAAAAAAAATGCAGTAATCTGTGCTATTTCTGTGAAGGCTCAAAGCATACGAGGACTAGAGCCTTGAAAGATATGTTTATATCAAATAGTTTAGAGAAAAAGAAACGGAAGTGGGAAGAAGAAAATGCGAAGAGGCAATTGGTTTTATGCTGTAGTTGCCGAAAGGGTTTGCGGCATTTGAAAATCGATGCAAAGCCGGTGCTGTTGTACATTTTAAAGGCAATGGATTACAAGATTTTTCGTAAATTTGTAAATATGCTGCATTTTTATTCTTGTGATTTGCATTAAGATATAATTGAAGATTACTTCAATGCCAAAGATGATAGGCTTTCTGCTCTTTTTTAAACAAAAAAGTGGTTTAAAAGATTGTGGAAATCGTGTACTTTTAAGAGAGTGTAAAAATGAAATATTTATTATTAATAATGCTTCCAGTGATTTTACTGGGTGCTATTAGCAGTGATAGCCCTGAAGAAAAAGGGAGGCGTGTGATGTCATTAATATCAGAAAAATTTGATAAAGCTTACAAGAATTGTGAATTTTCTTTACTCCTAACAGCAACTCAGGAGGTAACTGATTTCTGCCGAAAGGAGTATGGTATAGAGGAGAGATTTATGAGTTTACAGATTAGTCCTTTTGTGTGCAAAAAAGCTGACGGTGACTGGGTATATCTGTCAGATTCAGAATCTTCTGAATCTTCTGACACACAAGGTTTTCGTGAGTGTCATCTGGTCACCACTAATCCAGCAGCCCCACATTGGGTTCTTATATTTTTCGTACGACAAGAGTGTTTTCGTGAAATTCAGAAAAAATGTCAGAGGATTCAAAGAAAATTTTCGTGTAGGCGCACTTTAGAGAAAAAAGTAAATTTTTCTTTTTTGTTGTCCTCCTTTTTTAGTTTTTGTGATCCGAACTCAGTGTTATAGCAGTTGAAATTTTTGATTATGAAGGTATAAATCCCTCTTTTATCCAAGCAATATACAGGATGAGATCATTTGTGCGATATGGATTACAATTAAAGATGATAGTGCAAAATACGATAGAGTGCAGTCTTGGGTTTACTAAGAAAAAGAAGGAGATTTTCTCCATGCCGGGAATGTAAGAGATAAGTTAGATAATACGAAAAAGACTTTTTTGTATATTAATGATTTGGAGAGCTAAGAGGGGCGACCTTTGCTCTTTCCCAGATATTACTGTAATGCCATACGAATATTGTCTGGACGAAACCGAATTGGAGCAGTATGGTGGAGTGTGTTCTGCGTGCTTATGTGCAACATTATCCATTAACTACGTATAAGATTTTGCATATTTTGTGTAGTGAATGTGATGCAAAAGATATACGATTTGTATATAACGATACGCTTTATACACATGCGCCTTACCTTTTTGTGAAATCAGATATTGCAGATGTGAGTTGGGCAGTAGAAGATATAGTGCAGTATTTATTGCGATCTGATCGCAATGATTTTAGCTAGCAATATGATGAAAAATTATGTATAATAGGCGGCAAGGGGTTCGATGATCACCGAAGAAAAATCTGAAATTTTTAAAGATGCAAGTACAGACGATGTTGTAGAGAGTGGCGCTGCTATCGCCGATTCTGACTTTGAAGAAGAAATAGAATCTGAAGTAGAGATAGAAGCAGAAGTCGAAAAAGAGTCTGGCATTGATGATAGTGCAAAAGAGTCCAAAGGTCGCTTTGTAGATTCTGGAGCAGGGCGTACAGAAGATCCTGTGCGCACATATTTGCGAGAAATGGGCAGCGTGCGCTTACTTTCGCGTGCGGAAGAAGTAAGTATTGCAAAGCGTGTAGCTGGGTGTCGTGATGAAGTGTTGCGCCTTTTAGCACAAAGTGGTGTTGTCTTAAAGATGATAGTAGACGCTAACGTAGAAGTGCAGCGCAATCATCGTGCGATTCGAAACTATGTGGCACTGGCTACCAACACGCGTATTGGCGAGCACGAAGGTTTTGGATCTGATGATTTGAATGAGCAAAACTTTGGTGTTCTAGAGCAAGAAGAAAGCATGATGGCGAGCGAAGATGACGATACCGCAAAGCAGTACTCTCCTTATGTTAACGCTCTTCTTGAAATAGCAGAAAAAGCGCAAGAATTGCTTATACTTTTGCAAGAAAAGGCGAACTTGACTGCAGAAGAGAAAGAAGTGTCTGAAAATCTTCAATCTCATATTGATCAACTTCAGTCAGAGATAGCAGAACTGCTTGTTAATACAAAATGGGTAGTTGCCAAGCAACGAGCAATGACAAAATCCCTCTTGGATTCACACCGTGATATGGTTATTGTGGACCGTCGATTATGCGAGCTTGCAGTGAAAGTGGGTGTTTCTCGCTCACAGTTTATGACGCTGTATAATTTTGGTGATGGGTTGTTTGGAAAGCCAAAAAACAAAGCTTGGGCAAGTTTTTTAGAAAAAGAAAAAACTGCAGTGCAAAAGGCATGTACTGAAATTAATGATATTGCTCAAAAGCATTTTTTAACGCCTGGTAAATTTCGATCCTTAGCAAAATCCATCCGTCAGATGGATCGTGCTATGAATGCAGCAAAAACAGAGATGGTAGAGGCAAATTTGCGTCTTGTGATCTCTATTGCTAAAAAATATACGAACAGAGGATTGCAGTTCTTAGATTTAATCCAAGAAGGCAACATAGGTTTGATGAAAGCTGTTGATAAGTTTGAGTATGAGCGTGGTTTTAAATTCTCCACATACGCAACATGGTGGATTCGTCAGGCTATTACGCGTGCTATCGCCGATCAAGCGCGTACCATTCGTATTCCTGTGCATATGATTGAAACAATCAATAAGCTGGTGCGTGTATCCCGTGCTATGTTGCATGAAATTGGCCGTGAGCCAACACCTGAAGAATTGGCCGAAAAATCTTCTGTTCAGTTGGATAAGGTGAAAAAAGTCTTAAAAATTGCTAAAGAACCTCTATCCTTGGAATCACCCGTGGGTGATGAAGAAGACAGTGAACTTGGTGATTTTATTGAAGATAAAAGAACAGTAGCGCCTCTTGATTCTGCTATTCGCAAGAGCTTGACGAGCGTTATTAGTGTCCTTCTTGCGTACCTTGTTCCAAGAGAAGAAAGGGTTGTCCGTATGCGTATGGGAATCAGTGGTCAAACAGATCACACGCTAGAAGAGGTAGGTCGTCAATTTGATGTGACGCGTGAGCGTATTCGACAAATTGAAGCAAAAGCCATTCGTAAGGTTTCTAATCCAAAACGTATTGAGCTTCTGCGCGGATTTATTGAAGATCTATAATAAATGGGCCTGTAGTTCAGTTGGTTAGAACCCACCGCTCATAACGGTGTAGTCGTAGGTTCGAGTCCTACCGGGCCCACCAACTCAAAATTCAGAGGAATAAGGGTAGAGAGCTGCTCTTTGTTTATGATAACCACTCTAGTTTAATTGAATCTTTATAATAAATGGGCCTGTAGTTCAGTTGGTTAGAACCCACCGCTCATAACGGTGTAGTCGTAGGTTCGAGTCCTACCGGGCCCACCAAACCAAAATTCAGAGGATATAAGGGTAGAGCACTGCTCTTTGTTTATGATAACCACTCTAACGGGTTAATGGCTTTTGCTTCTTGGCGTAGCTCTAAATAAAGAAAGGACGGATTTGTATCTGGAAGTTTTCCTATGGGCTTGCCCGCTATGATATGGTCACCTTCAGACACAAAAATGTAATGCATGCCATAAAGGGCTGTGTAGTGGTTTTTGTGATGCTTTAAAATGCAAAGGGTATAGGAATACAGTCTCTGTATCCACACCACTTCTGCATCTGTTGGAGAAAAAACTGTAGCACCAGACTGACAACTTAAAACAATCCCGTCTTTCCTATGCATGGGAGCAGGTAACTTTTTTTTCTCTACACCAAAATGCTTCACAATTGATCCTTTTAATAAGTGAAAGTCATAGGAGTAAACTCCATCTTTCTTTTGAATTTTTCCTGGCTCAAGAGAAAGTTTCTGCGGAACCTTGATGGCTTTTTTTGAGGAAGGTTTGGTTTGCATTTTTTTTTGTGTTGTAGGCGGCAGTGTTTTAACCACCTTGGGCGTTGTAGGTTTTTTTGCTGGTGCAGCCTTTTTTGAAGGCTTGACATCTTTAAGAGGTGGATTGACCTTTTTTGACTGACTGGGTTTTGGTGCAGTTAATTGCAAAGTGCGTAACTCGGCTTTCTTTTCTGCAATTTTTTTGTTGTATTGTTCTAAATAAAGCTTGGCGCGTTTTAAGTTGCTTTGAGCCTCCAAGTCTTCGGAATCTCTGGCCTTAACCAATAATGTTTGTACATACTGATAAGTTTTTACAGCTTTCTTTTCAAGATCTGTGATTTCTCGTGTGATTTCAGCTTGATTATACGGCATGCACGCTTCTTTTGAAAAGGCGCTGCATGCTAAGAAAAATAAAATTACCACGACCATAATGGGGTCCTTCTAAGAAGATCTTGTATTTGTGGAACTGCCAAAAACGATCCTATGACTGGTGCGATATCGTGGACCTCTCCTGTAATAATAAAAGGGCGATGACTAAAAGGGCTGTGGGCATACTGCTGTTTAGCCGTAATAATGAGCGTATAACCATGCTTTTTTGCTTTAGCAACAAGGCGTGTGATATTAGCACTGCTCTCTTTTTCCTTTTTTAATAACATGTCTTTGGTATAGTGAGTTTTGTGGCTTACCATAATAAAAGGATACCCCTCTGTCATGGCGGTTATGGCGCCCAGATACACTTCCATATCTTCTGGCAGACTATGTTTTTTTTGAGTAATAATATGCTTTGGGATGCTAGCAAGCGCTTTGTTAATGTCAGAAAACGCTTTCTGAATGACAGGATTTCTCTCAGGATTCGGACTCATTAAGAGAAATCTTGTGTCGGCATGCACGCCTATATGAGTCCAAAATCGCGTGGTGTCTGTAGGTTCCCCTTGATAATTATCATCAGCAAAGGCTGCGGCAAGTTTTAGCATATATCTCTTTGTAAAACGCGATAAAAATAAAAAATGGTCAGTTGCGTATTGAAATCCTCGATATGCTTCATGTATGTATCTTGGGATCTGATCTGCAAATGTTGGGTTGTTAGTGGTTGCATTTTCCAATATTTGGTCGTGAATGACTTCAGCGGGACTCTCAAATGTCCTGCTTAGATCAACCTTCCCGCGGATAATAGCTTCGTATGTGTTGAAGATTAAACTCCAATCTGCCTTGTTACAAAAGATTTTGTATTTGCTAGTGATAGAGCATATATGGACAAACGGTGCCTTGGTTTGAATCTGATTGAGACAAGTTGTTGCATGAGGCCCAGCTACTGCAGCGTGTAGCTTAATGCTGACATTATTCTGGTGTAGAAAATCAAATAACATCAGTAAATTATCACACAAGGGTACATTGTCCTTTTCCAACAAATGAAAAATATGTAAAACTGGCCTTGTTGGCGCTACAGCATCAGTGTATGCACTCTTATCTTTTTTTTCTGCGGTGTATGCGCTATAAGTCCGCTCCACTACTTTTTTATCGCTATGCTTTTCTGCCATTATGCGGTGATAAATACCATCATCTGTTAAGCTCTCTGCTTGCATGGCCTTGGTGTGTGCGTGACAAAGACCAGCTAATATTTTATAATGCATACTATCCGCTGCATTACGCATCCTATCCTCTCTAAGTATTAGGTAACTAGTATCATCTTTTGTTACACCTTCTGATAGCATGGGATAATTAGGTCTCTTGAGCTGATCATATGTTTGTTGAAGGAGACAATCTTCAAAATTCTCATGTTTAGGTTCCAGTAATTCTGGTTGATCTTGACAGTCCTCTAAAGTATAAAGCAGCAATCGTGTCTCTTTTTGTGCGCTTTTATCTGGTAGTGTCTCTTTTTCTGCTCTGTCGTCCGGTGTTGGTAGCGTAGCAGAGAAAATATAACACGATAAGAAAAACAAAATTAGTATGTGCATAATGATCGCCCTCTAAAATAGTCTGGTTGTGCAATGCCGTAATGGGCTAATATTGTTGGCGCAATATCTTGGAGTCCCCCTGATGTGTGTATAAAAGTATGGTTACCAACAACAATAAAAGGAACAAGGTTTGTGGTATGGCTATGGAAGGGTCTTTCATCGCGAGTCATGCACTCCGCATTTCCGTGATCAGCGGTAATAATCACCGTGTATCCATTCTTGTGTGCTACAGAATAAATCCAGTCGATAGCTTCATCCACAGAGGTAATGCCTTCTTTTGCTACCTGCATATTTCCAGTGTGTCCAACAATATCTGGTGCTGCGTAGTTCACCATAATGAAGCCATACTTTTGTGTTATGGCGTTAATTACAAGTTCTGTTACCTCATTTGTTGGGTGGGGGTTATAACATTCTTCGCTATGATTAGATTTTGCTATAAAAACATCTGTATTATCAGGCAAATCTTTATGACTATCAAAAAATACAGTAACATGCGCCTTCTTTTCTGATTCAGCAATCCGTGCTTGTCGTATACCATGTGCTGATAAAATATAACCAAGTGGTGCGGGCAGTTGATTATCGCCAAACATGTAAGGCATCCTTAAGGTATGGCTATAAGGGCACATACAAAGCCAATTGCGTTCTGTGCTCTGTGGCGCTTTTGGATAGTTTTCGTCAGAGAGAGCTGTGGCGATTTGCACCATACGGTCTGAACGAAAATTTAAAAACAAAAAATGGTCCTTGGCGTAATCAAATCCTTTATATGTTGTATGTACGTGTGGTGGTGTGAGTTTCACAGCGTTTGTTCCTTCTGCAATGATTTCATCGGTTGTAACAAAGGTGGGAGCCTCTGCATGAATAATAGCTTTGTATGTTTTGGAGGTTTTCGCCCAATCTTTGTTGCGATCAAGGGCCCATGTCCTGCCTGTGATAGAACATATATTGACAAAAGATGTTTGTTTTTTGATCGTTTCAAGAAATGTATAAGCGCTTTTTGGTTCTGAATCACATCCATCCAATACAGCGTGTAGTTTAATGGTGATATTTTGTTTGTATAGTAACAATGATATTTTCAGTAAATGGTCAATATCAGCGTGTACAGCGCCGTCTGAAAGCAAAGAAAAAACATGCACGATTCCGTTGGAATTTAATACGGAATCAGTGAATGTGCGCCAAATGTCTTTTTTTGCGAAGGATTCATCATCAAGTGCCTCTGATATTTGTTTATGTATGCTGTCATGTACTGATCCAGCACCTATAGTGAGGTGCCCAACCTCAGAGTTTCCTTGTAGTCCTGCTCTTAATCCTACTGCCTCACCTGATGCGTTGAGTGTGGCATGCTTTTTTTGCAAAAAGTTGGTGATACAAGGAGCAGTTTCTGAAGTAATAGCGCTCTCTTTGAATCCGCCTTCTGGTGGCATGCCGAAACCATCTAAAACAATACACATAAGTTTGTGTGTAGGTTCCTGTATTGGTGGCTCAGCAGAGAAAATATAACACGATAAGAAAAATAAAATTACCAACGGCATAATGATTTTCCTGTAAAATGTTCTGGTGGTGTAATACCAAAATATGATAATACTGTTGGAGCGACATCACTGAGGCCTCCTGATGTGTGTGTGAAGGTATGTTGACCAACAACAATAAAAGGGACAGGATTTGTAGTATGGCTTGTGAAAGGTTTTCCTTGGTGGGTGATGCATTCCGCGTTTCCATGGTCAGCGGTAATGAGCACAGTATAGTTATGCTCTTCAGCTGTTCTTACAAGATGGTCCAGCCCTCTATCAACACAAGCAATGCCGCTTTGCGCTAACTCCATATCACCGCTATGTCCTAAAATATCTGAGGCCGCATAATTTATTAAAATAAAAGGTACTCCTTCTTCTATGGTGTTAATCGCATGGCGTGTAATACTATTTGTTGGCAAAGAGGCAGAGTAGTGCTCTTCTTGATTAGGGTAAGAATCTGCAATGAGTTTTTTTGTATTGCCAGGCAAAGGTTTTTGGTTGTCAAAAAAGAAGGTGACATGCGCTTGCTTTTCTGACTCTGCGATACGAGCTTGAGCGATGCCATGCTCTTCTAAAATATACCCAAGCGGGTTGAGGCGTGCAGGGTCAGCAAAAAGATAAGGCATCATTAAGGTGTTGTGATAAGGGCGCATACAAAGCCAAGCGCGGGCTGTATTTTGTGGAGCCCCTCCTTGATAATTTGCGTCAGAAAGTGCTGTGGCGATTTGCCACATGCGGTCTGACCGTATTCCTAAAAACAAAAAATGATCAACATCATGTTGAAAGCCTTGATAGTCTCGGTGTACGTGTGGATCTAGATACTCTTCTGTTTCCAAGCAGTCTGTTACCACTTCTTCCGTTTCATCAAATTTGGATCCTTGTGCATGAATAATCATGTTGTACGCTTTTAAGATTTTTTCCCAATTTTGTGTGCGGTCTAAAGCCCAATCTCTTCCTATGATAGAACATATATTGATAAATGGAGTTTCTTTTTTTATGGTTTCTAAAAATGTATATGCGCTTCCTGGTGCTGAGTCACGACCATCCAAAATAGCATGCAGTTTGATGGTGACGTTTTGTTTGTGCAGCAGTTGAGTGATGCTCAATAAGTGTTGCAGGTCCGCATGAATAGCGCCTTTTGAGAGCAAGGAAAAGATATGTAAAACTCCATTGTTTTGATGCACGTTATGCAAAAGAGTAGCCCATTCTTTTTTTGTGGCTATCGAACCATCTTCGATAGCTGACGACATTATTTTGTGCGCGCTGCTATAGATTGCACCTGCACCAATAGTTAGATGACCAACTTCCGAGTTACCTTGTAATCCTTCCAGCAAACCTACTGCCGCACCTGATGCGTTAAGTTGCACATGTTTGTGTTGAGAAAGTGAACTGACAAAAGGGGCAGTTTCCGGAGTGATGGCGCTTTCTTGTCCAGATTGTGGAACCCCCCATCCGTCTAAAATGCACAGCAACAGTCTTTGATTTTCCATGTTTTATGATATCACCTTGTTTGCGACTATCAAGAGATAGGTGTTGAATAGTAATATAAGGTATAATGGCGCATGAATTACCCATTGCTTTCTTTTTGTCTTTGTGCTGAAGGTGTTGTTCCATCTATCATCGAAAATCAGGGGCACGCAGGGATCCCAATGATTTTTGTGCTGAGCCCTATATTTATCTTTTTATTGCTGCCGACCATCGTTTGGAAGATATATGTGGCGCGTAAAACTTTACAATCTCCCAAACATTTATTGATTAAGTCAATATCATTATCTGCTGGTATAAGCACATTCGTGGGTATTCCCAGTATTTGGGGTTTTCTTTTTTGTGCACAGACTGTTTTGTTACATTTTTTGCGCTGGGTGACTAATGGATCGGAACTGTTTCAAGCACCTTTTAATATAACCATACAAGCGTTTTTATTTTCGACTTTTGTCGCACCAAATTTTAATGAAAAAGTTGCTATGATTGTCACTTTCATCATGTTGTTGGTGCCTATCTTCTATGGTACACTCCTGGTGGAAGAGACAATTTTGTGGCGCGCGCTTTACAAAAAAGACAAGCTTGGGGCAATCAGAAAATTTTTGTGGCAAACACACCTTTATCTTTTTACAGGTTTAGCACTGATAGCCTTTTTAACCATGATTGCTCTTCTGGTTGCTCAAAGATCTTCATGACGCAGAGGGTGTTATGATTTGCTTATCAGAAATTTTGCTAGCTTTTCCTTTATCCATTCACGCACATGTTGCTGTGCCTATGCTGATGATTTCATGTCCTGTTTGTATAGCATTACTTCTTGTTGTGATTTGGATTCAGCGCTTTGTTGTGCGTAATAGAATATACCTTTCCTCTAAAACTGTATTAGCTATCTATAGCTTAGGTAAACGTTTATTCAACAATATTAAGCGCACTAATGACTGTATGACGAGTATGGGTGGCCATTTAATCTATGACTTTAATATCCCAAAGCAATGTAATAAAATAAATATTGGATGCGTGTCATGACACCTATGCTCCAACAATATCAAAAAATTAAGGAAGCGCATCCAGACAGTATACTTTTTTTTCGGCTAGGTGATTTTTACGAACTCTTTTTTTCTGATGCAGAAAAAGCTGCGCCTATACTCGGAGTTACACTCACGCGACGAAATCAAGCGAAAGGAGGTGATATTCCTATGTGTGGTGTGCCTCACCACGCAAGCGAAACATACATAGCCAAACTTTTAAAAGAAGGGATGAGTGTTGCAATATGTGAGCAAGTTGAGCTCGCCGAAGATGCTAAAAAACGTGGAGCATCTGCCATTGTCAAACGCGATGTCGTTCGTGTGATGACGCCAGGTACCGTTGTAGAAGATGCTTATATTGAATCAGAGCAGCCAAACTACCTTTTATGTTTACACTATGAAAAAAAATCTTGGACGGCTGCGTATGTGGATTTATCAACATCTGATTTTTATGTTGAGAGTCTTCACGAAGATGGTGTGGAAAATATATTGATGCGTTTGAAGCCACAAGAGGTTTTGTTGGCATCACGTATTGCGCAAGATGATGAATTGGTGGCCCTGATTCGCGCGCTTCAAGGAAGTGTTTCCGTTCAGCAAGATATCCGATTCTCTTACAATAGCGCTTTAAATGATCTCAAAAATCTTTTGCAAGTTACGGAAATCGAAGGGTTTGGTTCATTTACGCCTTCTGAAATCATAGCAGCTGGCGTAGTAGCGCATTATGTAATGTTGACGCACAAAAGTAGCATGCACATGCTGAAATTATCGCATGCGGAACGTGCATCAATTATGCGTATTGATAGTGCTACAATGTCAAGCTTAGAGCTTTTTCAAACAACGCGAGGTGATAAAAAAGGTAGTCTTTTTTCTTTTATTAACCATACACATACGGCCTTTGGTGCCAGACAGCTTCTGCGGGATATGGCTGCGCCGCTGCAAAATATCAACAATATCAGAAAACGATTTGAGCAGGTAGCTTGGTGTGTGAACCATGGCAATGAAATACGCGATCAACTTAAATCTATGGGTGACGTCGAAAGAGCGTTGGCGCGTCTTTCGTTAGGGCGCGTTATGCCGCGTGATATGCTTTGTGCAAAGGTTTTTTTGCATTATGCGCAGTGTGTGTTTTCTGTGATAAAGCAAGCATCTCCTTGGGGTGAAGAATCTCATGATATGCAGAAATTCCCTCATGCTTTGTATGACATTCTTGATCAAGCGCTTGTGGACGATATGCCTTTGGTTATTGGTAATGGTGGCGTGATACGATCAGGATTTGATGCGCGCTTAGATGATTTGAGAAATGCTCATGTATCTGTGGATGCACAGAAAAAAAATCTTGAAGAACTTTATATTGCAAAAACAGGTATAAATACTTTGCGTATTAAGCACAATAATATGGCTGGTCTTTATGTGGAAGTGAGCAAAAAGAATGCAGAACGCATGCCTGATATTTTTTTGCACAAACAAACACTTGCAAATACCGTACGATTTTCCACAGATGAGCTTATGAATGTTGAGCAAGATCTCGCTTCTGCGCATATGCAAAGTATTGTGTATGAAGAAAAAGTTTTTCTTGATTTAGTACAACAAACTCAACAACATTATAAAGTTTTGCGATCTTTGATCGATGTATGCGGAAGAATTGATATAGCGTTATCTCATAGCGTTTTGGTTAAAAATGAATCTTTTATATTACCAACAGTTTTGGATAACTATACGCTAAATATTCAGGGTGGGTGGCACCCTGTGGTTAAATCCCTTACAAAAAATGCTAGTTTTGTCTCCAATGATTGCAGATTATCTCCAGGAGACTTTATGATGATTACCGGCCCTAATATGGGCGGTAAAAGTACTTTTCTTCGTCAAAATGCCTTGATTGTGTTGCTTGCGCATATGGGCTGTCCTGTTCCAGCGCAAGAAGCGCACATAGGCATTGTGGATAGAATATTTAGTCGTGTGGGGGCCTCCGATGATCTCACCAGAGGACGCTCTACGTTTATGGTTGAAATGCTTGAAACGGCAAGTATTTTAAATCAATCTACACAAAGATCTTTTGTGATTCTTGACGAAATAGGTCGAGGAACTTCTACGCATGATGGGGTGGCTTTAGCATGGTCTATCACAGAGCATGTGCATAATCATATCAAAGCACGCACATTGTTTGCCACGCATTATCACGAACTTTCTGCTTTAGCGGATCAATGCGATAGGGTGCATAATTATTGCGCGCGTGTGCGTGAATGGGAAGGTGGTATTGTTTTTGACTACAGTATTGTGCCTGGTGTGGTGCGAGCGTCCTATGGATTACATGCAGCTCAGCAAGCTGGTGTGCCAAAAATCGTTGTGAAGCGCGCACAAGAAGTGCTAAACACACTGACAAAAGCAGAGATCTCTATGTATGCTTTACCTGAGATGCAAAAAGAAGATATTCGTGAGCATTGCGATACCTTATCTGTGTGGTTGAAGTCTTTGCCTTTAGATGAAATGTCCCCCAAAGAGATTTTTGATGCTGTTTATGAATTAAAAAAAAAGCATCAATGTTGAGGAAAACATTCAGCTTATTTTAAATATAGGGAACTTTACTCTTTGCATAAAAAGTTTCTTGCATATATTTTGTGAACTATGATCGCCGATTTAATGAGATGGTACTCAGATAGCTAACGATAAAAAGCATAAGATCCTTTAATCGAAGAGAGCATAAACTATTAGCAACAAATCTATTCCCAACAATAAAATAATGCATGAAATACAGTTTTTTAAATACTTGTGTAATGGTATCTAATATTTTTTATAATCAGTGAAATTTTCAATTTTTTCAAACACTATCTCATGATATTATTAACTCATGGTAATATTTAAAATATTTTTGATTTTTTGTTACTTAACGTTGCAATCTGCATGCAAAGATGGCTGGGCTCCTGATGATTCTCAAGGTTTGCTTGCATGCTCTGCATTGAGAATAGGTGAGGAAAATCCTCTCTCTACTTTTGATGCTGCTGTGCAAGAAGCACGCCAAAAGTGTTTGTCTATCGCAAAAGCAGCGAAGCGCGTTATAGATGGTTTTTTAATACCTCTCAGGGCAGACATATACTATCATTGTTATCTCCTAGCTAGAGAGGGTGTGAAGAAGCAATGTGACCAATTAGGTCAAAGAACTCCTGACGAATTTTGTCGGTTTGTTTTTGGTCTACATTGTGCTGCTTCACGACAAAAAGTAGATTTAAGTCAAGTAGACTTAGAAAATTTGTTGGCAATATCAGAAAGAGATCACATGTTTATTGCGACTGATGGTGGTTTATGCAATGCGGAGTATTTTATCACATTAATGCTTTGGAATAAAAAGAAGTATCTTGTAACTTTTCCAAACGATTTTAGTCATGCTGTGCCTGTTCGTTGTATGTTCAAAAATTGGGCCTCTGCTATTTTGGTGCATGATATGGGTTTTTATCATATGATGCAAGATGTTATAGTACATGGCGAGTATGCAGAGTTTTTTGATATAGTTTTGGATGGTTTGAAACCATTGTGGAATGAGGCTCTAAGCTTGAAGAGAGAAAATCCGCAATATTTCAAATCTGTAAAATGTCTCCTTTATTGGCTTTTGCGTGAGCAAGACTATCGATATATTAGTGAATATAAAGGTGATTTTTCTCAAGACCCTCTCTCAAAACTATTACTTAGAGTGCCGATGGATGCTTATATAAGTTTAGAGTGTCTATCTATGATCACAGGATACGTAATGACTAAAGATATGATGCAGGAAACTGAATACTCTTCCGAAAAAATATCCGCACTCAAGACGGAAGCTTGGCAGTTTTTAAGAAACGCAGAAAAACTTCCAGCAGTCAAAAAAGCGTTTACAAAAATAGAGAGCACATTGAAGAAGCGCATTCAATCAAAATATCCTAAGGTTGATCTATTAGATTTGCAAACATTTAAGCTTCAAAGAAGATATATGGGTATGTTTATGACTAAAAGTGAAATGCTACAGATGGTGTTTGACTGGAGTGAAAGCCAACCTTCTGATGTACCAAAGTGCGCATCATCAACGCAAGATCACGCTTTGAAAATGCATCTACTTGCTGCTGCTTCCATTTTGCAGGATCAGAGTTTTAATGCTTGTGATCATAGAGGGCAAAGAGATGTCAAATCCACAGCAGTGCTTAAGCCCTATAAAGATGATCAAGTCACAGAAGGTACTGTCTGCAATTCCACAGTAATGTTTAAGCCATATAGATCTGATGAAGCTACAGAAGATACTGTATTGAATTGTGAAGATAGGGTGGTTTCTGCAATGACAGGAGTGCCATTGTTAGCATTTGACTGCTCTTTTAAGGAGAAGCGAAATTTAGCTAATATAATTATATTCTTAACAAATTTTACTGCTTCTGAAGATTGTGAAGCAACAGCTATGCAGAAAATTATGAGACCTTGGGTGGAAAAAGCATTGATAAGCCCTGAATCATCATTCTTGCGAAAAGAACTATTCAAATATGTTGAGAAACAATTGTGTCTATCCACCAACACCTCTACAGATGATCAACCATGTGAAACTATGCAAGATATTTTGGACAATGCACACGTACATATTCAAGATCGCTATGGACAAGATTTGTCTTCATTTACAGATGATCAACCATGTGAAACTATGCAAGATATTGTGGACAATGCACACGTGCATATTCAAGATCGCTATGTACAAGCTTTGTCTTCATTTAAAGTAATCAAGCAATCAAGATCCGTTTCATAAAGTATAAAATGTTAAAGGTGAGTAAATCCGAAGGTTGTCTAAATTAGTAAGATTGATGTATGATTGTTTTGTTATCATATATACTACACATTTGAATAAAGGAATTGAATATGTCTATGCAATTACTACTCTTAACTTGTTTGTACGTCGGGCCTTGCTTAGTCTTGAATTGCGCTGTAAGAGACAGCAATTTAGTAGAAAGTCCTGCAGAACTAACAAGAGATCAAGCATACCAGAACAGAGTATTGTTTCTGGAGAATTTGTCATTTGAAGATAGAGTCCAACAATCTTCGTGGTGGGCATTAGATCAATTAGGTGTGGAGACAGAGTGTAAGGAGAAGATTCTAGATGCAATGAGCACTTTTCATATAGAGAGTAGTGGTGATGTAACGTTATCTGTGGCCAATAACGTATACTGGATAGTGGCAGAATACTACAAAAAAAAATACTGTCCAGCCGATCCAACCACTCCAATCGATAAAAAGATGCAAGATGAGCATATTGATAACATGAGAAGAAAAAATTTTCGTATTAATATGCCAATTTTTTATTATGCTTTTTCTTTGCTAAGACAAGAGAAATCGATGCGGCCTCAGAGGGTCGAATTTATATGCAAAGCGTCTAAAAGTCTTTTGTTTGCTTTACAATTTTTCTGCACTCATTCGGATTCAATGCCAGCAGAGTTACGCTACTCTATTTTTCAGAAACTTATGGGTTTTTACAACGAAGAAGGAGCGAACGCAAGGCAATGATCTGCAATATTTTGCTAGTTTCAAAATAAAATTCGATGGGGTGAATTGCTTTTCTTTATAAATGAGTATAAAATTTAGGATGATGTTTTTTATTCTGAAATTTTGAGTGTTATTTATGTTTATTTTATTACTAATTTTTTTACATATTTTCCCGTTATCAAGCAATGCTGCATTAGCAGAGTGTTCGTGTTACGAAGAACCAAACAAGCTTTTGCAACAGCATCAGAGCATGTTTCAAGAGAGTGATGGGAGTTTTCTGCTCAAAGCTCCATATACTGTTGCCCAGCTCCGTTTTGCATATGATTATTTTGAAGATCTCTGTCATAGCGTCTCTAGCGTACTGTTATCGATCCAAGCAGATTTGCGTCCAAACGCTCAAGGCTATTATAATTGGAAAAACGCTTCTCCGACTGAGAGGTGGCTCCTAATGGAAGGTATGCCAACTGATCCTGAAGATTCAGCATTTCATTTGAATATACCTACCCTATCTAAGGCTTTATCAGATATACCCAGTCAAATTTATAGCATAAATCCCGATCCTGCTGATTTATTAGACTATATCAATGATTTAGCCATCCACCAGGATCTCTTATTGGCTTGCAAATCTTTGTATCAGAGCGATTGGGAGTTGGCTTACAAAAACTATTATTATTGGTATTTTAGAGTCCACCCCAACAGAGCCAAGATATGTAACGCTGTGTATGTTAAGTATGCTAAATAATTCATTTTTCCTAATAACAGGGGGGTAGCGATCTTGAACAGAGTGGTCATACTTTTATTATCAGTCTGAATCTGTGCTATATATCCAAGGGCCTTTATGGGTTAGATGAAGAGAGAGTAATGGCTATGTACGCGTAATCAAGAAAGTAGTTATCCAGATAAGTATTCAAGAGTCTATCAACAAAAGAATGGTAAATTAGTGCCATAAATTATTATGAGATTGTCATCATCAATGTGTGAAAAATACAGTGGAGTTTGAGTGATCACAATGTATTGCTTTTCTTTGTAAATGAGGGTAAAAGGTTTGAGGATGTTTTAATTCCGAAATTTGGAGTGCTATTTATGTTTATTTTATTACTAATTTTTTTACACATTTTTCCGCGATCAAGCAATGCCGCATTATCAGAGTATTCGTGTGACGAAGAGCACAACAAGATTTTGAAACGGACTCAGATAATGTTTCAACAGAGTGAGGAGAGTTTTCCACTCAAAGAAGGTCCATATACTGTTGCCGATCTCATTTGTGCAGACTCTTATTTTAGAGCTATCTATAATAGAGGTATCCCTAGCGACCGACTGCTATTGAGCCAAGAAGATTTGTGTGCAAACGATAAAATCTATGATAGTTTGCAAGACGTTTGTCTTGTTCACCAGTGTCCCCCAATGGAAAATATTCCAGATGATCCTGAAGATCCAGAATTTCATTTGGATATACCTACCCTAGCTAAGGTTCTAGAAGAAGCAAGCCATCAAATCGGTTGCATAAATCCCTATCCTGCTGATGAAAATCTCTTAAGAAGCATCGAGGATTTAAGCATCCACCAGGATCTTTTATTGGCTTGCAAAGCTTTGTATGAGGGCAATTGGGACTTGGCTTGCAAAAAATATTGTTATTGGTATTCTTGTGTCCACCTCAACAGATTTTTTTATCTCCCCCCCAAGAGATTCAAGAGATTGCGCGCTGTGTATGCTAAATAATTCACTTTTCCTAATGACAGGGGGGTAGCGATCTTGAAGAGTGGTAATACTTTTATTGTCCGTCTGAATCTGTACTATATATCCAAGGGTCTTGTATGGGTGATATGAAAGAGAGAGTAATGGCTATGTACGCGTAATCAAGAAAGTAGTGCTCCAGATAAGTATTCAAAAATCTATCAACAAAAGAATGGTAAATTAGTGCCAGAAAATCATCAATGTGTGAAAATACAGTGGAGTTTGAGTTATCATAATGTATCTCTTTTCTTTGTAAATGAGGGTGAAAGGTTTGAGGGTGTTTTTAATCCGAAATTTGAAGTGTGATTTATGTTTATTGTATTACTAATTTTTTCACAGATTGTGCTGCTATCCAGTAATGCCACAGCAGCAAAATATTCCTGTGATGAAAAACAAAATCATATTTGGAGGCAGACTCAGACAATGTTTCAACAGAGTAAGGAGAGTTTTCCACTCAAAGAAGGTCCATATACTGTTGGCGATATCATGCGTGTAGATTGTTATTTTACAGATCTCTGTAACAGCTATATCCCTGGCACTCTAGGGCTATTGAGCCAAGTAGATTTGCGTCCAAACGATCAAATCTATGATAATTTGGAAGACGCTTTGCGTGATACCATGTTTCTCCAACAGGAAAAGACTCCAGAATTTCATTTGGATATACCTACCCTAGCTCAGGCTTTAGAAGAGATACCCAGTCAAATCTATAGCATGCATCCCGATCCTTCTGATGTAGAGCTCTTAAAAAACATCGAGCCTTTAAGTATCCACCAGGAGCTCTTATTAGCTTGCAAAGCTTTGTATGAGAGCGATTGGGATTTGGCTTACCAACACTATGATTATTGGTATTTTTGTGTCACACCAAGAGATTCAAGAGATTGTGCGCTGTGTAGCTTACTAATGACAGGGGGGGATCTTGAACAGAGTGGTCATACTTTTATTATCAGTCTGAATCTGTGCTATATATCCAAAGGCCTTGTATGGGTCATATGAAAGAGAGATTAATGGCTATGTACGCGTAGTGCTCCAGATAAGCATTCAAGCGTCTATCAACAAAAGAGTGGTAAATTAGTACCAGAAATTATTATTAGATTGTAATCATCAATGTGTGAAAAATACAGTGGAGTTTGAGTTATCATAATGTATTGTTTTTTTTGATGAATGAGGATACCTTATATTAAAAAAAGGAATTTAATATGTCTATGGGATTAATACTACTACTCTTAACTTGTTTGCACGCTGGGCCCTTGCTCTTGAATTGCGCTGCAATAGGCGATTTAGAAATGAACGAAGGAGTAGGGTTAACAAAATCGCAAGCATTATTGAAAAGAAAAGCATTTCTATCGAATTTGTCAGATGCAGAGTTCGCTGACCAATCTTCTTGGTGGGCATTAGATCAATTAGATTTGGATCAGGAATACAGGGACAATCTTCTGAGTAAAATGACTCGAGTGGATATAGAAATGGGTTTTGATCACGCATGTGATATAGCAGACTCAGCATACATGATACTGGGAGAATACTACAAAAAAAAATACTGTCCAGCCGATCTAACCACTCCAATTGATGAAAAAATGAAAGAAGAGCATATTGATAACATGACAAGAAAAAACTTTCGTCTTAATATGCCTCTTTTTTACTATGCTTTTTCTTTTCTAAAGAAAAGGTCTGATTTATACTCTATGCATGATAGTAGGAAATTTTTTGACAAAGCGTATAAGCACCTCTTGTTGTCTTTCTACCTTTTCTGCTTGAAGAGTCTGTCATCAACGGAAGCGGAGGCATACTATTATATATTTCAGGCATTAATGGGTTTTCGCACCAGAACAGAGTTGAATGTAGGGCAATGATCTGCAATTTCTTGCTAGTTCAAAATGGAATGCGATGGGGCAATGTATATATTGCTTTTTTTTGAGAATAAATTACAATAAATAAAAGTATTGCTTCATTCATGGAAGCCACACCTTTTTTTGATAAGCCAGCTATGGAGAGCTGTTTATGTTTATTTTATTGCTAATTTTTTCACACATTTTTCCGCTATCAAGCAATGCCGCATCAGAAGAGCCTTTCTGTAAAAAAAAGCTTTTGGCTCAGGCTAAGATGATGTTTGAACAGAGTGAGGAGGATTTTCCACTCAAAGAGGCCCCATATACTATTAATGACCTCTTGAAGACAGACTGTTATTTTACAGGTCTCTATGCTAAAGGTGTCCCTTTCACCACCATAGGGCTAGCGAGCCAAGTAGATAAAGTCAATTTGGGTTCAAACTATAGAATCTATCCTAATTTGAGAGAAGCTGTTCGTGCTTTGACTTTTCCCCCAATGGCAAAGATTCCAGCTAACCCTGAAGATCCAGAATTTCATTTGGATATACCTACCCTAGCTAAGGTTTTAGCAGAGTTGCACAATCAAATCGCTAGAACCTATCTTGCTCCCGATTTGAAAGAGCTCTTAAAAAACAAAGAGCTCTTAAAAAACATCGAGCCTTTAAGTATCCACCAGGATCTCTTAGTGGCTTGCAAATCTTTGTATAAGGGCGATTGGGATTTGGCTTACCAACACTATGATTATTGGTATTTTTGGTTACCGATGGGCATGAAGGACCGGATGGACAGACAGATGGGCACGAGCCCGGAGGTACAGAGTCTTAATGTATCAGTTTCCTATTCAGATTTTAGTGCCTACATGCTTAAAAAGCATAATACAGAGGGAGCTCTTATGAACAAATGAGTGCAAATAAGTGCTTTTTAGCATCTCTACATGCTTTCCTTAATCAATGGATAGATGAGGCTGATACACAGTATGCTGATTTTCAAAAATACTTTTTGCTCCAAAACAGGATCGCTATACGCTTGAAATATTTGATAAGTCTTTTTCCAACGCTGCTCTGCACTACGTGGCTTGTCGTTCATTAGCTCTTCAGCTCCAGAAGCGTATAGAAATATAAAAAATAATAATAGTAACATCATATATAGTTATACACCATTTTGATTATTTATAAAAAAATATTTGTGATATATAAAAACTATGATGTTATTGATCAATATATTTTTGATTTTTGCTTTGACAGACTTGAAGGCTGGATTAACATAGTAAGCGCCGGACTGATGAAGAAGGTGCATTTGAATTGCGCAGTCAGTATATGCGTTATGATCCAGGTTCAGTTGAATTTCGACCATGGAGTGTAGATGAGATGAAAAATCTACCTTTTTTTGTGAAGCATATGGATGATCTAAAAAAAGAGTTATTTCCTCTATCAGTAGCAGCTGATAGAGTGCGAGATTATTTGTCTGAGCGCCGTTGTCCTCAGAGGTATGTTGCACTGCATAGCGCTTATCAGCAGAGTTTGCAAAATATGTTGGCTCGATCATTGGGGAAAATACCTGCAGATTTCTTACGATTTACGCTTTCTTTGCACTATACGGATCATGTCTTTAGCAAATTCTGTTGTTTCTGAAGAGAGTGAAGCAAGCATGCGGCCTTTTAAACAAAGAATGAAACCTTTTGTGGAGCGGGCTTTGGACTCTCCAAAAGACTCGTGTTATAGATATGCAACATTAAGACAAGGCTATTTGTTGTTTTTGAAATTCGCAGAATTTTTAAAGACACCTGTAGAACTTTTCAACTCACCTACTGGTTGGGTTTGGGATAAAGTAGAGAAGAAGGAGGCTTATACCATTGACACTATTCAAGAGCGTCAAACACTTGAAAATTATAGTGCTGACTATATAAAAGATTTGTGTGATTTCAAAGCAGTATCGTTGGATTTCTCTGATCTGTTGCATACACGACTGTCTGTTCTGATAGCTGATGTGTATAAAGCTATCAAGTTGGTGAAGTACAGCAAGAAAAAAGTATCAAGTATTTTGAGATATGATTAATGCGCACATCAAACGCATTCCTGAAAATACTCATGCAGTCAAACTGTGCTTGCTCTTTTGATTTTTTAGGACTTTGTGATGAAACGATTATTGATTCATAATATGACACAGATGGTCATGTTGGACTCGCTCCGAACATTATAATAATATTCATACCACAAATTATATTCTTTTTTAGCACATGCCTCATTACCGTCAAGCAATAAATATCGTGTAGACAATAAGAGATGATGATGAGATCGGAGGCTTTTTTCTTTTTCTGGGTCCCAAAAGGTTTTAGATAAATCTCGGAAGTGTTGATTCATTAGATCAAAAGCCTGACAGAGGAGATGTGCATCCAAATGCAATTTCTTTTTTTTTGGGTCCATTGTGGGATTTTGTTGTGGATGGCTGATGTCAGTTGTCTTACAGACCGTTTGAAGATTCTTGTATGTAGATTCGGCAAGGAGATGTAACTCATCAAGCGTGAGTGTTGTTGCTGTATTATATTTTTGCAAACCCTGCCAAACTATGTCAGCTTGTTCTGTATAGAAATATTCGAGACTATTGCAGGCTATGTGAGCCCTGGAAGCTCCGTAAGATTGAGCACATATGAAAAATAATAATATTAATGTCATAAAAAAATCCTTCCTTTTCACATATTACTTATACCATCATTTCATACTATTTTTATTTTATAAAACAACTGATTCTTATACAAATTTGATCTATGGTTAAAAATGTGAAACAGTATTTGCGAATAACGATATCAATCGCGCTTAAGATGTATATGGCAGAATATACATTGCAATCAAAAGCGTCTAAATTTATATTATAATATTTAAGACAAAATATTCTACATAAGATTTCTAACTCTCCATCACAAAAATACTTGCAAGAGAATAAAGATCTGTCGTATAGAGTTTGTTTTGAAAGTATCTGAGATGTGATGTTGTGGTTTAATATCATGAATTAAGAAACGATTCTCTAATTGCGTGAAAGCATAAAAGAGGGCAGGTACCTTAAGATTCAAGATTGGATGATTAGGGTTAGATAATGCGAGTTGAAATTCGAAATATTTTATATAGTTTTCTTTCTGAATTTTCCAACAGAAATATACTCTAAGTCTACGCATTGAGTAAAAATATTACAGGGAGGTAGTGATCTTGAACAGAGTGGTAATACTTTTATTATTAGTCTGAATCTGTGTTACAGTGTATCCAAGGGTCTTGTATAGGTCATGTGAAGGCGAGAGTAATGGCTATGTACGCGTGAACAGTACATCCTTTCAGTTATTGAAAAATTTTATTATTTTGTAATGGCGATACTACCTAAGAAGACAAACATGAGTCTTGAAGATAATTGATAAATCGATACCTTTTTGCGATAAAGGTGAGTGTGCCAACATTGAAAACAGTGCATTGATATTGTGCGCACAATGTAGATCTGGAGGTGTATTTTCTATGTTTAAATTATTATTTTTATTATTGTCGATTAATCTCTATGCGGCAAATGGGGATGAGAAAACTGAGGTTTTGTATCTGTTTGATCGGAAAAATCACGGACAATATTCAGTTAACATATTGTCTATGCAGAGCGCTCTTGAAGGTGAAATTGTCCAACATGAAGGTCAGCCTGTCATTATTAAGCGCGCTCTTGAAGGTGAAATTGTCCACCATGAAGGTCAACCTCTCATACAATCTCAAAAAAAAAGACTTGTGAAAGATCAACTGATGTTGCTGTTCAAGCAATATGACAATGAAAACAACCGAAAGCTAAGCTGCTTGATAACACAGGCATTGCGTTTGACTGCCTCAGATGCTTTTGAAGACGATATATCTGACCGCGTCCTTATGTTTGGAGAAGATAGAGATGGAAATCTCCATATGCGATATGTTGCTAATGCTAGAGGAGGAGAGAGGTCGCTCTTTGAACAAAAGATGACTGGCTCAAGTTGCTTTTCTGAGCGTCTGATCAAATCAAAATTACAAGATCAATATGCTTTCAAGAGGAGTTGAACACTCTATACTATATCTTGAACAAAGATCCTTGAGAGTATTAGGGTGTGAAAGACAGTAGAAGAGGTTTTGATTGGAGGGTAGTGCTTCTTGGCGCTTTCTACACTCTCAATGTCTTCTGATTGGTCAAACAGAATATCAATAAGGAAAAGTATTTGTGGCCTGATCTCGATCTGTTTTACAGACAGTTTTTCAAGATGATAAGATATGGCGGTAAAGTGTATGTTTGATGAAAAATTATCGAATCTGATACAAGTAAGCATGGATCACAATTTGTAAAACATCTTTTATACGAATGTTGTTTGAAAAAGACATATTCTCTTACATAATTCATTGACTTAGAAAAATAAACCATATAATTTATATTGAGGTGTTGCTGTCATTAATATTATTTTTTATATGTTTGCACGGTAATGTATCTGCGAGCACTATTGCTAAAGAAGCAAAAGACATCTGGTGGTCACACACTCAAAAGTTGATTGATGCTCAGAGAAGCGCTTTACTGCAACACTTGCCGATAGTGGTTACAGTTGAGGTCGAAGGCGCTATGAATCTGATGCCTGCGGTTGATTCTCACATTAAGGTTATAAGGCAATCCGCACAGCCAGTAATAGATATTTTGAAAAATTTGAACATGCACGATACTTATTGTGGAATCTTGCCCGATATACAAGCACTAGTTAGATATTACAATGAATTATCCAAACGGTATGATTGCAGAAAATCACAAAGTGGGTGGCATATATATGCTGCTTACTATTACTCTGCGTTTACAGCCTTCTTTGCATGTGTAGATTTATGCTGTCGACAAGAGCCAGAGTTAGCTGCCGAGGAATGTTATCGATTTGTTTGTTTATACGACCACATCAACACCCCCTCTTTTCTTGGTTAACAACACGATTTACAGAATCAAAAAGAAGATGTTCTGATTCGAGACGATCTTTTCTGCAGTCTTTGCCGTTAGATAAAATGTCCCCCAAAGAGATTTTTGATGATGTTGATGAATTGACAAAAAAAATATCAATGCTGATAAAAAGATTCAGCTTATTTTTATAAAATTTATGGCACTTTATCTTTTCATATTACCTTGAAAAGGTTTCTTTCGTATATTTTGTGCAGTATGATGGTGCTAGAGGATAATATGCCCACTTTTGCAGTTTTTTTAGCTTTGGCTTGTGCAAAATCTTTTGTTTCAACCAGTGTTTTTTCGTTAAAGTATTTTGGCATTAATATTCTTTTGGCTTACTGCTTTATTTCTTCTTTGGGTTTTGTGATTGCGCATTTTTGGCGTAAAGCTTCTTCTCCACATGATTTTTCTAAAAAAATATGGTTGCTTAACGGCATACGATTCTTTATGCGTGATGCTGCTATTGCAAGTGTGCTTTATGCCTATTTGCATGGCGTTATCCCCAGAGTGAGCGCTTTATTTTTCACCACAGGATTTTTACTTCCCATTTTAAGCCGTATTTTCCTGGGCACAAAGACGCCTCTATGGAAATGGTGTGTTTTAGGACTCGGTTATATTGGGCTTTTGGTCATTTTACAACCTTTCGACAATTGTTATGCGTGGAATTTTTATGATATTTTGGTGCTTCTGGCAGCTCTTGGGCTGGCAGCAAGTAATGTTTTATTAAAGTCACTTTTGAAAAAAGGTTTGCGCGTTGTAGATTCTTTGTATGCTAGTAACATTTGTCGCATGGCAATCTGCTTTGTATGTTTGATTATCTTTTTTGATGATGTTGTTGCAAATGTTAAGGGCACATCGTTATGCTTATCAGAGTTAATAGGCCTTCTTGTCCTCAGTGCTCTTTTGCAAAATGCTGCGCAGACTTTGCACACTTACGCGTTTAAGTGGGGCCGTATTCCTTTTTTATCTATTATGGAACTTTGGCGCTTTGTGTTTGATGCGGCCGTTGGTTATTTTATATTTCATCAAATGCTGATCGGGTGTGAAGTGATAGGTGTTACTATTATTCTCATCGCGTGTATCGCGATTGCGTGTGGCGACGCTTATGATGGACGAAAGGAAAAAATTTTACAATCTACAAAGAACGAATTATGATGAAGAAGACGCTTGTTTATGAGCACTCTTTAAGAAATTTAAACTTATACAGACTATAGGAACATATGAAAGATACTTATAATCCTGAATGGAATTTAACAACCATTTTTTCTACCCCCGATACATTATTAAAGGAAGAATTTTGGTCAGGTTTGTCACAAAAAATGGGACATGTCCTGAAGAGATTAGATGAGATTTCCACAAATTCCTCACATAATGACTTTAAAGCCTTTTTAGATGAATTGGATGCAGTGCTTTCTGTGAACGCACAAGTGCGCGCTTATGCTTATTTGAGATTTTCCCAAGATATGGCCAAAGAAGGTGTGGGAGAGTTTTTTCAGAATGTAAACGAAAGAAACACAGCATTAGATGCACAATCAGCGCAAGTATTTACGCGTCTGGCATGCTTGCCCACAGACTATTTAGAGTCTGTTCTTAAAAATCCATTGTTAGCAGATTATGAAGAGATGCTTCAGCAAATGATTGATGCCAAGCCTCATACTCTAAGCCCATCCGAGGAAGCGCAGTGGGTGGAGCGTGATGTGACCGCTGGAGGTGCATGGAAACGCTTGGCACAAGAAACATTGGGAAGTACACGTGTGCAAATTGACGACCAAACTCTCTCCTTAAGTGAAACCTCAAACTTAATGCGTGACAGAGATGAAGCGATTCGTGAAAAATCTCTGAAAGGCATGATGAAAGCTTTGTCAGCGAATGTACCTGTGATGACCACTGCGTGGAACGCTGTAATGAAAGATCACGCGATTTCTAACCAATGGAGAAAATATAAAAGCCCTGATGCAGCTATGCACATGCATAACCGAGTGGATGATGCGTGGGTGAATGCTTTGCACGAATCTGTCATAGCTTCTTTTCCTTCCACCAGCCACGAGCTGTTTCGTTTGCGTGCGCAATGTTTAGGAAAAGCCACATTAGAAGTGCATGACTTGCAGGCACCAATGGTAGAAAATCTTGAGACAATATCGTTTTTCCAATCTATGGAGTGGGTGAAAGGAGCCTACGCAGGATTTTATGATCCAGCCGTGGATTATATTGAGCGTATGCTCAAGGAAGGGCGTTTGGATGCTGCTTTGCGACCTTCAAAAGAAGGGGGAGCTTTTTGTTACACCATTCCTAAAAAAGGACCATTTGTCTTGACTAACCACCATGGCAGTTTTAGAGACGCTCTTTGTCTTTTTCATGAATTGGGACATGCTCTTCACGGATTTTATGCATCAAATCTTCCCGCTGTTTCATCGCATTCATCCATTATTTTGGCAGAAGTAGCATCGTTGTTTAGTGAAAAACTTTGTTTGGAACATATGATGCAGGTTTCCGATAATAAAGAACAAAAAAAATACTATTTTGCTTCCTATATGAGTGACCAACTTCGTTGTATTCAAGGCAGTATTACCTACTCTCGATTTGAAAAGCGGATGCACACTATGCGTGAGAAAACCGAAGTTTCCAGCGCCGTGTTGCAAGAGAGTTGGAGAGAATTTCACCAAGACTGCTTTGGTGCATCTACGCATCTGCCTGAGCAATATGGCTTGATGTGGTCCGCTGTACCACATTTCTTCCACACGCCTTTTTATGTGTATTCTTATGCATTTTCGGGCTTGATTGTACATGCAATATGGAAAAAAAGAAAAGAGCAGGGGTTTGTGGAGCGTTATATAGAGTTTCTTTCAAAAGGAGGCACTATTTCATTTGAAGGTATGCGCGCCATGTTTGATTTGCCAAACGATCCACAGGAATTTTTTGCACAAGCTCTTGAGTCTTTACAAGAAGAGATGACACAGTTGAAAAAATATTTGGGTGACAAGAGTTAGAGAAATAGCAATGAAGATTTCTTGGTTTAAGCTAGTTCAACATTTTACACTCACGACAGAAAAGCCCAAAGCCATACTTTTTCATGGAAATCTACCATGGTATATAGATTTTTGCGCTTTAACATTTATGCAAAAAACCTTAAAACGTACACAAAATCCTCTGGTGCACTTTGAAAAAGCAAACGAGTTTTTTGCGGCAATCAATCAACAAACGTTTTTTGAGGATGTTACAGCACAAGCCACCCCATGTGTGACAGGGGTAGAGTCATCCTCTGTAGTGGATATGCGATCTTTGTTACAAAGGCCAGAAATAAACGATACTGTTGTTATGGTATCGCATCATTATTTAAAACCTTCCGTGGGTGTGCGTAAACTTTTTGAAAAAAGTAACGAGCTTATCATCGTGCCTATATATGAACCAAACGCGCATCAGGTTCAGCAGTATGTGCAGAGTTTCTTTGACGAATCAAGGCAGAAAATTATGCCAGATGCTCTTCATATGATTGCGCAACAAGCTCTTTATTTTTCTGATAATTTACTTAATATTTTACGCGTCTGTTCTTTTTATCATCACGAGAAAACAGTAGAAGTTTCGGGTGTAAGAGAGTGCTTAAACGCTATGTATTTAAAGCCAGACATTATGAAAGCCGTGGTGTCCTTTTGTGCAAAGAATGAAAAAGATTTTTATGCGGCGCTTGCTTATTTAGATCTTAATGACACAACAGAAATGCTTATGTTTTTGCGATTAATGCACGATGCGCTTATGACCTTGCTGTTGCTGCAAAAAAATCTTTTGTCACCTTCAGACTTTAAAGTACTCAAATGGCAAAGTATAGCGCCTTATCGTAAAAGTTGGGCGCCACAAGAGCTCAACGCTTTGTTTGTATGGATTGCGGAATCAGAAACTCATGTCAAAAAACAGCAATTTTTCCAACAAGTGGATTTTTTAATTCACAAAATATCTGTTAATAAGCTCTAGAGTGAAGAGCGAGTATACATATATACATAAAAATCAGATCTTTTTATGTATGCAATTACTTAATCTCAGCCAAATATCCCTGAAAATCTTTGAAAGGAAGTTGTCTATATTTATTGGTGGGTATTCCTTCTAAAGAAAAAGGTCCGTAGTGTGTACGTATAATGCGACTTGCGCGAGAGCTTATGCTTTCCAGTGCTTTTCTGATTTGTCGATTTCTGCCTTCCCACAGAGTGAATTGCGCCCAACAGTTTGTGCTTGTCTGGCGAATAAGTTCGACTTTCATGGGTGTAATCGGGTATCCATCAATGCGTTTGATGCTTTCCAGTTTTTTGATGTGCTGTGGTGTTAAAATGCACTGCAGACGCACTTTGTATTGCTTTTTCCAATTTTGATGTTGAAGAGAGTGCGCTGTTTGTGGGCAATTGGTGAGTACCACCAGACCTTCAGAGGCTATATCAAGCCGTCCAACATGACGTAAAAATGTGTCCGGTGGGTCATGCGCTTTAATAGCGGTGTAAATAGTTTTTTGACCTTTCTGCGCCTTATGTGAGCAAACGTAATCCACAGGTTTGTGATACAGAATGACAAACGGCTTATTCATAGGTTTCAGAAGTTCGTGGTCCAGCATGATCACATCTGTGGGTGCGACAGTGTGCGCTGGTGTTATGAGAAGTTCATGATTGACCATGACACGGCCATCAAGAATGGCTTGTTCTGCTTGTCTGCGTGATAGGCCACAGCGTTGAGCGATGACTTTCGCAATGCGCTCTTTATTATTGTTTGTTTCCATTGTAAGACCATGTGCACGTATTATCAGGGTGATCGGTAAGTGTAATGCCTTTTGCAAAAAGCTGGGCACGTATTTGATCAGAAAGTGCAAAATCCCTTTGTTGTTTTGCTTGCAAGCGTTGTGTTATTAATCTCTCTATAGCGCTTTTATCGCCCAAGAAATTTTCTTTTGCAGAAAAGGTTGGCAAACCCAGGAGTTGACAGTGTGCTAACAGGCTTCTCCAAGACTTTTGCTTGAGAGCAGAAATCATACAACGTAAAGCAAGCGGCGTGTTAAGGTCAGATTGCAAAGCGTTGATAAAGTCGGGAGTGGCATTTTCCAACGCAACTTCTTGCTCTTGCTCTGGCAAATATTTAGAGATTTTTTCCCATATATGCGAGCTTTGCTCCAAAAGATCTTCACACCAATTAAGAGGTTGTCTATAATGAGTCATGAGCAGAGCAAGACGTATGACTGCGGGCTCATGCTGCGTGATGAGCTGATCCAAAGTGATAGTGTTTCCAAGCGATTTTGACATTTTTCCACCATCCGCAAACACATGTCCGTTATGAAGAAAATAGTGAGCTAACACTTCTTTCCCAGTGTAGCATGTGCTTTGAGCAATTTCGTTTTCGTGATGTGGAAACGCTAAATCAATGCCACCTGCGTGAATATCAATGGTTTCACCCAACAGTGTGTGAATCATAGCGGAGCATTCGATGTGCCAACCAGGACGCCCGTTGCCCCAAGGGCTTTCCCAGTATGGCTCAGAAGGCTTTGCCTGCTTCCATAATGCAAAGTCAGCAGGATTTTTCTTACCGTGTGCGTTCTCTATGCGCACGCCGTCCAGCAAATCATCAAGGTTTTTGTGAGTCAATGCGCCGTAATTAGGGCATGTAGGAACGTGAAAAAACACACCGTCTTCCGTTTGATACGCGCTATTGCTAGAAATAAGGTTTTCGATGATAGAAATGATGCTTTCTACATGATCGGTAGCTCGTGGTGTGTGTGTAGGTGGTTCAACACCCATGGTGGTGAGGATTTTTTTATATGTTTTTTCTATAGATTTTGTGAGTGTTTGCCAAGGTATGTTTTGTTCTTGAGCGCGCGCAATAATTTTGTCATCAATGTCTGTAATGTTTTGGACGTATGTAACGCGAGGGTAGTGATGACGGAGTAATCTGTATAAGACGTCAAACACAACACTTGGTCGTGTGTTTCCAATGTGTGGAATATCATAAACAGTTGGACCGCAAACATACATCGTAATGTGGTTAGGATTTTGTGGTTTAAAACTTTCTAATTGGTGTGTGCGTGTGTTGAAAAGTCTGATCATTGTTGCACAGCTCTTTTTAACAGATTGAGAGTTTTTTCATGCCCCAAATAAGCTGAACACTTAGGAATTTCTGGGCCATAGCTGAGGCCTGTCAGTGCCAGCCTTATGGGCAAAAAGAGCTTTTTACCTTTGCGATTTGAAACGTTTTGTACGTTTTGCCAGAACGCTTCCCAGTCAGAGGTTTTTTCTTTTTCTAATAAAGCAATAATGGTGCTAATAAAGTCTTTATCACTTGTGTCTAATTGAGAAGCTTGTGGTGTTGTGAGTGCTTTAGTAAAATTTAACAGATCATCAAGAGATGAAGTATTGGCAGATATGCATTTCCATAATTCTGGTGAGCAGTGCCTTTGATAGCTGGTTGGTAGAGCGTCGTAAGGCGTATTGTGTAATGCGCGCTTGTTGGCAATAGTGAGCTGGTGTAAGTCAAACAACGGACTGGAGTGAGAATACTTTTCTAAAGAAAATGAGTCCTTAAGGTCTGTGATATTGGTTCCAATAGGCAAGGTTGCTGACGCTCCTAAAGAAAGAATATAATGACCAAGAGAAAAGGGGAGAATGCCTTGATTGCGCAGTACTTTAAGGCTACATGATCCTTCTGATTTTGAAAGTACGCTTCCTTGCTGTGCGTGTAAAAGCGTTGTGTGTGCAAAAATAAAAGATGTTTCCTTGCGGTCTGTGAGAGCTTGTTCCAGCGCTATGTGAATAGCGGTGTTGGGAATGTGGTCTTCCCCACGAATAATATGTGTGACGTTTTCAGCGATGTCATCTACAACGGATGCTAACAAAAAGGTTAAAGATCCATCGGCACGCATTAAAATAGGGTCGCTTGCATTGTGAAGATGAATGGATCGTTTTCCTTTGCAAAGGTCTTGCCATTCTATGGTTTTGTCAGGCAAAAGAAAGCGCCAATGCGGACGAATACCTTGCGCTTCTTTCTCTTTACGTTCGTTTTCTGAAAGATGGTAGCTTTTGCGACTATAAATCGGTGGTTTACCAATTTTTCTAAGTAGGCGCCTTTCTTCTTCTAACTCTTCAGGTGTTTCGTAGCATGGATAAAGCAAACCTTTTTCTTGTAAAGTTTGTTGCGCTTTGCTGTATAAGTGTAAGCGTTGCGATTGATAAATAATCCGTGATGGTGTGATGCCAAGCCAAGTCAGGTCTTCAATAATGCCTTCTACAAATTCTTGCTTAGATCTTTGTGTGTCTGTGTCATCCATGCGAAGCAGAAAATGGCCTTCTCTCTGATAAGAAAAAAGATAGTTTTGTAAAGCAACTCGTGCGTTTCCAGGATGTAAATATCCAGTTGGGGAGGGTGCAAAGCGTACAAGTGTATTCATGTTGATGGTCAAAACAAACTCCTCTGTCTTTTGAAAGAAGCTATACCTTAAAATAGCACTTTTGCTTCAATATAACAATGTGGGCACGGCAAGAATAATGTATGATGAATTTTGTTTTTGAAGCATGATGTATGCAATTACACTATTTTTGATTTCGGAAACATCTTACTGAACAAGAGCCTATGGCATTTTATTATTAACAACTTGACGGAGAGATTGTCCAATAATAGATCTCAAAATATTCATATGAGATATGTTGTTTGTGTTGGAGGAAATGCGAAGTCTCGCTTTGCAGAAAAGGTGACTGTCTCATTTTGCATCTAGCCAAAAGGCGTAGTTTTTGTCATCCAGTATCAGTGACATATCTTGTGTCTTGCGAATGCAGGTGTGAGGACATCTTCATCAGTGACATATGTTGTGTCTTGTGCGAATGCAGATGTGAGGACATCTTCAGCTCAGCACTCTAAAAGTATGCACTTCCACGCAAAGTATTGCTGATAATCTTTATTGACATGAACCTGAGAAGAGCTTTCAAGCTTTTCTCTACAGAAAGACTCGAAAGATGAGAAGAGGGAGAGATACGCCTCTTTCATGTCCTCTCTTTGATCAGAACCAAAACGATGATTCGTCATGAAATTGAAAGCATTATAGAAGACGGATATAGTAAAACTAAAGAGTCTGTTTTGGGGGTCAGTTACCACCAAAGGTACAAGAGGATAGGGTGATGTTTTGTTGATTATACCGAGGATTGTTTTTGCAGAGCTATCTAATTTCTGAAGATCTTCCGTCTTATCAATTTTGCAGAGATGCTCTAGAAGAGTTGTGTGCATAATTGCATTTTTTTTCTGTAGCTCTTCACTTTGTTTCATGGATTGCGCAATGCGCAGTTTAAAATCATCCATGCTTATAACGCGCATATCTTCCTCTCCAGTTACGTGTGAACAGGCAATTGCGTGTGAACATAAAAATAATATTAATAGTATCATAATTTCCTCTTACTTTGAAAATAACATTTCTATTAAAAAAAACAATAATACGCGTATAAGAACCTCTTATCTGCTTGCCCTAGAAGGAATATGAAATTCTTGTGGGATACAAGAATATTGGCAATATTTACCATTGGATATAACGATATGCTAGAAGCGCTTAAAAGCAGTATGCATAGCGCCTGCAATTCTATAGCGCAAGTACTTAAAGAAGTGTAACGAAGAAAACGGCAATAATCTTTCGCAGTGCATAAAGGAGGTGTCTGAGGGTGCTGAACACACTTCTTCTGTAGCGCCTAATCGTGATACAGATTTTTTTAGTTTTTCTAGATATTATGAAGAAAAAAATATTCATCGACAATACTTGTATTGTATTCAAGGGGAGAAATTTGGAGCTAAGAGGGGGCTACCTCCATAATTCGTATAGCTTTTTTTTGTAAATTTTCTTGCAATCAGAAAAGACATTGACTTAACGCGTTATTGGTACAATATCAGTTGATTTCTGACTGTATATTGAAAAACGCATCATATCCTTTTTTAGCGCCTTGCCTCTCTTCATTGCAGAAGGTGAGTAAGGCTTTCAATAAGAATGGATATGCTATTACCAATTTTTGCTTGCTCGTTTCTGTATCATATTGATTTGCAAGATATTGGAGTCTCTGAAAAGCCTGCAGAAACAGTGGTGGATCAAGATTGACTCTTTTGCTCTCACAGTCAAATCTACACGAGCCGAACGCATGTGGGGACAAATAATCACGACTGTGCGCTGTGGCTTTTTCAAGTATCTTTACTAGTGGTGTTGTAAAAGTTATAAAATCATCAGAATCTTGTAGTGAAGAATGATTTGCACGAGTAAGTATAGCTTGTACATATTCTCTGAATGGATCTATAGATTTTTGAGCTAATTGCCAAAAAGTATCTTTTGACAATTGGTGCAAAAAAATACGATACTCTTTTGCAGCTTCTTCTCTC
>MPNG01000086.1 GCA_002238905.1 Alphaproteobacteria bacterium bin98
TATTTTATTGTAGAGCAAGTGAATTGAAATACAATGACGCTGGTGAAGAGAATATAGCTATTTATTAAGTCTGATGAACATGTGGCTTAAGTCACAGTATTTCTTTAATACGTATTGAATTTTTTTGGATGCTTTGTCTGGTAGAGTGCATCTTAATCTGCAAACATACTTTCACACCTTTGGTTACTTTGCTGAACAATCTGCAGATTTTTCAAGCTCTTCCGACCCCAAATGGATAGAGGCGTATCCCTTCTTATTATCCTCTTTTCAGAAATACTTATTAGGAGAAAAAGATGTGGCTGAAACCGCATATCATGCTGCTTTGTGGGAGGAAAAACTTGATGCAAAAAAAAAGAAAACCCATAGGTCTGACTGAAGCCCCAGATGTAAAACAAAGACGTGCATCCAGCGATGTATAAGAAAGTTTGACTGCCGTGCTGGAGGGAAGTCTTAAAAAGACTTCTCAAAACGTACCATGATGAGTGTGATCCTGCGAAATCATATCTGTTTTCAAAAACATAATAGATATTGTGGAACGAATGCACACGGAAGATGTTTGTAGAGGGGGAATGTCCTCGGATAAAAACAATCGCTTTATATTGCGTTGAGGTATCGAACTCGTTTGATCAGTTCAGCCAAACTCGTAATCAGGAATCACTTCTTTATCTTGATGAGAAATATAGCTCTTTTTTTTAAGAACTTCTTGTCATGTGTATAGCACGGCTGGAAACACAGTCAATCTCAATCTATAAAGTCATATGTTGACTAATACCTAGCTATGGCCCTTAAAATCATCCACCATAGAAGTTGAAAAATAATTCATTTGAAGATAGTGTTTGTGTGATAAGAGTGTATGTCGGGAGGTGTTTTTTTATGTTTAAATTATTACTGCTATTGTTATGTGTTAATCTTTGTTCAGGTGAGGAAAAGATTCTATATGATGGGGAATCAGGCCATGAGTATATGGTTGATCTATTACACTTTCTGAAAGTTCTGCAAGGCAGTATTGTCGAGTTTGAAGGTAAGGAAGTTGTCCTGTTTGAAGGTGGGAGTATGGAGGATAACTCCTTGTTATTACTGTTAAAGAAGTATGACAATGAGTGTCACAAAAACCTTATGCGCACTATAGAAGGTGTGCAACGGAAAATCAAACCTAATGTAAGTGATGCATTCCCTAAGATATTGCTGCAGTTTGCAGAAAAATCGTCAGGCGATCTCTGTGTGCAATGCTTTTTTTCGTCTGGAAGGCAGATAGCTTTTTACGATCAAAGAATTATAAATAGAGGGGATGCGCTTCGTTTTTCTGAGTATGCACAGTCAAAAGTAAACAATTTACCATATGTTTTTCGTGCTATAAATTTTTTACCCCAAAACGCTCAATCTGGACAGGCGCCTTTAAAAGTTGCATTAAGAAGAGTGTCTGAAGACGGCTGCACTATACTGTAAAAAAAAGGAAAAGGGCATGATTTTGGTGTTTCAACGTTAAGGTTTTTTATCCCTTTTCAGATATAGTACAAAAACCTTAGTGTTTTTAAGAAAGAAAATATGACTCAGATATAAGGATTGGTGTGAGGAAAATGTCGGCTATTGAATCTGATGCATTTTATCTTGATATGCGCACCTTCTTTTTTTACGTTCGGTGTGGGGCGGTGATTTCTAACC
Source organism: Alphaproteobacteria bacterium bin98 (assembly GCA_002238905.1). Lineage (GTDB taxonomy): Bacteria > Pseudomonadota > Alphaproteobacteria > Bin98 > Bin98 > Bin98. Next base: position 1,663 of record MPNG01000086.1, read on the forward strand.
ACTAGGATGTTTTGTTGTTGATAGAGTGATGCGATGGTACCATGAAAAATGGTGTTTTTATTATGCTTAATCTGTTTGTGTGCTTATGGATTTTTGGAAGGATGCGATGAGGAGGCACCCTTGCTGCACCAGAGGGCATTC
>MPNG01000087.1 GCA_002238905.1 Alphaproteobacteria bacterium bin98
AGGTGCGGTAATGCCAAAACAGATTTGCTATCCAATTTATCAGCAATGTCTTGAAATCGTACAATGTCCATGTCCACTTGTCCCAGAATCTGTATTGCTAAAAATAATAGATCTTATGCGTATAAGAGCTATGTATTCTTTCTGTCTGACAAGGAATGATGCAAAAGCATGGGAATCTCGTCTAGTAAAGAGAGGTGAAGCTGCGAGTAGAGAGTGGGATGCACAAGAAAAAGATTTTTTCGGATCTCAGAGAGAGAGTCAAGATAATGGTAGTGGGTATTTTGCCAAAGAAAGGCAATATTTGTTATCGAAGTGGGATGTAGAATCTGAGCTAAAGATGCACGAGGAAGAAATAAAGCGGTTACAGAAGTCCATATGCGCTCTAGATGTGTTTCTCAGTTCAGCTCAACATAAGGAAGATTTTCCTCCGTATTGTGAAGAAAAATCTGCAAAAAAATACAGTGATCTGTGCTATTTATGTAAAGGCCTAGAGCATACGAGGGCTAGATCCTTGGGAGATAGGTTGGTATCAAATAATTTAGAGAAAAAGAAACGGAAGTGGGAAGAAGAAAGTGCGAAGAGACAATTGCTTTTATGCTGTATTTGCCGAAAGGATTTACGGGATTTGAAAATCGATGCAAAGCAGGTGCTGTGGCACATTTTAAAGAAAATGGATTACAAGATTTTTCGTAAATTTGTAAATATGCTGAATTTTTATTCTGACAGTTAATGATTGACTGTGATTTGTCTATAATGATACGCTTTATACACATGCGCCGTACCTTTTTGTGGAATCAGATATTGCAGATGTGAGTTTGGCGGTAGAAGATATAGTGCAGTATTTATTAGAGTCTGATCACCGAAGAAAAATCTGAAATTTTTAAAATGCAAGTACAGACGATGCTATAGAGAGTGGCGTTGTTATTGTCGATTCTGACTTTGAAGAAGAAATAGAATCTGAAGTTGCAAAAGAGTGGACCATACTTTCTTTTCGGCTATTGAGTCATCTTCGATAGCTGATGATATTGCTTTGTGCGCGTTGCTATAGATTGCACCTGCACCAATGGTGAGGTGAGCGACTTCAGAGTTCCCTTCTAATCCTTCCAGCAAGCCTGCGGCAGCACCTGATGCGTTCAGTTGCGGATGTTTGTGCTGAGAAAGTGATGTGAAAAAAGGGGAAGTTTCCAGAGTTGTGGCGATTTCTTGACCAGATTGCGGAACGCCCTATCCGTCAAAATGCACAGCCATAGTCTTTGATCTTATTGAAGAGTATTTGTGTTGTGAGCAATTTGAAATATTGGTAAAATAATACATGATATGGACGATTTTGTGAAAAAGTAACAGTCCTTCAAAACTTTTAGAGAGACTATGAAATGAAATATTTATTGTTAATCATCTGTCCGGTTCTGTTATTTGCAGCAATGGGTGAGAGCAGGCAAGAGCACTCTCAAGGTGATAGTGATTTTGCTTTGCAGAGAAATTGTACATCTGTACTTCCAAAGGAGGCAGGCTTTAGAGATGTAACGAGTGTAGATATAGTAGCATTGCAGAAAAAGATAGATTGTCTGCTAAGTTGGGTGCAAAACAGACCAGAAAAAGAATCAGACACTGAGGGTTGTGAGTGCAGGAAGCGCATAATGACTGAAACAGATAATTTGATGTCAGAGCTGAAAACTATATATCAGATGAAAGGCGATGAAGCTTTTTATTTCCAACACGCTACCTTATGTGAAACAGATGATGTTTTGCAAATAGCATTAGCAGAGCAGTTATGTG
>MPNG01000088.1 GCA_002238905.1 Alphaproteobacteria bacterium bin98
AGCCTGTTAACATCATTGTGCTGTTTTTGAAATCGTTGGGAGTGGAGACCCCACCTTTAGCGCAAACACCTCAAGAAGTTTCTGGTATTTTCGCTGACATTATAGATCGGCGCCCTTTTCGAGATGCATTTCCTGTCCCTGATAGATGTTTGCAAAAGGAATTGGAAGATCTTTTTGCACTGAAAGTATAAAAAATATGAGTGTAGAGATGCTCACGCACTTAAGTGTTATGTCATAACAGATCAACCTCACTATAAAAAATAGTGTATAATTTAAGAGATTTAGGTTTGGAGAGAGGGTTAAATTAATCAAAATTTTTATTAATAGAAAAAAAATGAAACATTTACTTTTATTATCCCTGGTGTTTTTGAATGCGTGCGCTGGTATATCTTCTGAAAGCGATTCTTCGCCTGATGCTGTGTCTGCTGAATTTTGTGCGAGCGAGACTTCAAGGCTATTTCCGGTACTTGCGGATACAGTGATGCAAGATGATTTTTCTCCTGAACCAGTCATATCGCCAAGTGTGGATGCCTGTGAGGGAGAGGTCAGTATACCTAAAAAGAAAGGTATATGCGAGCGTCTTTATGAAAAACAGAAAGCACGTACGCCAGTTAAAATTGAACAACAAGAAGATATGTATCCTCAAGACGAAGAAGTGCCAGTTTTGGATTATCACTTATTGCCTGAACCAGAGGTTGCTGTGAGTATAAAGACATTTCTGTCTAAAAACCAATATCCGACCCGTGATGTGGATGATCTGGGAGACTACCGATTGCGAATGTGGCTGAAAAAATGGAACAGAGAAATTTACACATACCCTTTTTTTGTAGATCTTTTAGGCACAAAAGTTGTTTTTTGTATTGAGAGATATGCAGATGAGATAAAGGAAGTTATGAACAGGTTGTTTGGCATTTTTTGTTGGTTAGGTCAACAATCATACCATTCTCCATATGCTCTTCCAGGGTGGGAGACACAAGCAGGGAAAAAAGAACGCTATCCTAAGATAAAGAAAATTTTAATCCATTGGGCACAAGGGCCTTTCCCGCAGTCTTTTTGCGCAAATATTATGTTTTTAATGCAAAACAAAGCAAGGCTAGAGAAGTTTGGTTGTGAGATGGATTTTCTTGATGAGTGCTGCAATTATCTGCCGGCTTCTTTGAACTCTTTTATGTCAGGGTCGTTCCAATACAAAGAGTTTTACAAAGATGTTTTTTGCCATACCGATATTTACAAAAAAGCCCTTTTCACATTTCTGCATGATGATGTTGTGAAGAATGATAAGTCGTGGGAAGGTGCAAATTATCAGGCTTATCATAAGTTTGTATCTTATATAGAATGTATGGAAGAATGGTCGAGAACGAACGAAAGTGCTGAAGCCATGTGGTTATGTGATTTGGCAAATAAGCTCATAATTGCAGATATAATTTTAGGAGGTCGACCTAAGATACTCTTTAGCATACAGGGCCTAGCGGCATATATTAATAGCCATCTGGAGTATGTACAAGTTTTCCCCAACTGTGATGGTATGAATACAGCAACCTTAGATGATCTAGTGCATGTGATTACGGGAGGAAAGAGCGATATTGGTGTATACGATTGTGCTAAGAGAGCGTGTTATGTTGCTTGTGGGACTCAGATTCCTTTTCCTTTGCATCACAAAAGTTATGGATTGAGGTGGAGCATTCCTCAGTTTGTTAAGGAGAAAGGGTGGGTGCATAGACCAGAATATTACACTCAAGAGGATGAGGCTTTTCATAAA
>MPNG01000089.1 GCA_002238905.1 Alphaproteobacteria bacterium bin98
TCAACCAACTCAGAAGATACAGCTCGTACATCATGTCGCCAGCGTCGCCAATCTTGATACGCAGATGCCGGATCTTGAAAGTCAGATTTCGGACACTCATCCCACTGCAACTGCCACTCGTCCAAAATCTCTACTACTGACAACAGTTTGAAACCTTCTTGTTGATGACCCCTATTACTCACAGGTTGCCACTCGTGATACGCAAATGACGGATATTGATAGTCAAATTCCGGATACACCACAGCACTCTGCATAGGCAAAGAACTCTCTGGCAACGGTTGTGGATGTTGAACATCAGATTCCGGATACACCACAGCACTCTGCATAGGCAAAGAACGCTCTGGCAACGGTTGTGGATGTTGAACATCAGATTCCGGATGCACCTTCCAGTTATTCAAAAGATATGTTAGTGATGCCGTAAACCTTCTTTCAGCATTGTATCTTTGATAACGATTCCGAGTATTTTTAAGAATTGTAAAACGGCTGGGCACATCTTTTGGCAAACACTTCAAAACTTTTTTTATCTTATTAGAATCAAAATCAGGAACGCATTTCCCAAAAGCATCGAGTATCGTTGTTTGGCCTTTCATGACCTTTTCATCCTCCTCACCAAAAGTTTTAGCTAGTGCTTTAGCGTTTTTTGAGCTCTCTTGGCACAAAAGATACAGGATAACCTCAATCTCTGTTTGCAACCAGACATCTGTCTTCTGAAAATAATCGGAGTGGGATAATTCATAGCATACTTCCATCATAGTTGAGTCTTCGAATACAACATTCTCTTTTGATAAATTAGATTTCATCGCTCTATAGTGCCTTTCAGAGGATTCTCCTCTAAACCAAGCGCGCCGCTCTACTTGAGACTTTGGGTCTGGAGATTCCATCGTCCACAGAGCATATCTTAGTGTATACGAAAACCTTTCTGATCCTTGTTTTTCATAACGTTTCGCAATCATCTTCCGGGTAGATTCAGTAAGCACATTCGACAAAGAGTCCAAAATGTTTTGAATATCACTAGGGTTAACCGCAGGCACACATTCGCCTAAAGCATCGAGTCTATCGACTGCACCGAGACGCACCTCATGATCCTTTTGACAAAAAGTGTGCGTGAGTTGATCAGGATATATTAAGATATTTTGGCGCAGAGTATCCAGGATAATATCAATCTCTAATTGCAAAACAGGGTTTGCATTCTGAAAGAAATTAGGTTGGGATAATGCACACAATACTTGCAACATAGGTGATTCTGCAAATATAACACAACGCTGTGCAAGCGCACATTCTACAATGCTATAGTTGCGTGCCGATTTGTCGCCTGTCAGAGAACCAGGGTGCTCAGGACCTTCTGCAGCATCTGTACAAAAAATACACATAAAAAGTGAAAATATAATAATGGCAATCATAAATATCCTTCAACGATAAAATCTTATCATGAAACTAATCATTTTGCTTTAAATTATCAAAGTATATTTTTAAACACTTCATAAATTGGATAACATGCCTAATGCACCACATAACCCTGTGTATGTGCAAGATATTGCTGCATACAATGAGCATTCATTGGTTGTGGGAATGGTTGCTGGCACTGATACATAAGTGGCAGATACATCACATCACCATTTATTGCTGGTTGCAATGGTTGCTGGCATTGATGCATAAGTGGCGGATATATCACACCATTCCACACTACCAAGTCAACATTTTCTAGGAGCGGATATATCACATCACTCCACACTACCAAGTCAACATTTTCTAGGAA
>MPNG01000090.1 GCA_002238905.1 Alphaproteobacteria bacterium bin98
GAAGAAAAGGGAGAGGTTCAAGAGCATAAAGTCATGGCTTACGACGATAGGTGTGATTGGAAGACATGCGAGATAGAATATCAGAAGTTGCAATCACATCAGAATCAAACAAGCGATGCTTTACTAGGCTGTCTGAACTCATTCTTGGTTGGTGATGATTTGTTTGATGAGCAGATGCAAAATATTCTCCTATATAAAAGTAATCTAAACAGTCTAGTATTTGATCTATCTTACTCGTGCGGAGACTCAATCAGGACGTGTTTTTAAGAAAATCTCAAAGCAAAACATCGTGGATCAATAAAGGGTTTTGTGCAAACACACGCCACATTATCAGGATTTGTATCAGCGATAGTTGAAAGTGTGCGTTTATCTAAAATAAACAAGCGATTGGGTTAGCGGAGATGTGCCAGGCTTCAGTAGTTATGGATGTGCGCACTCATCAAAAAGTTTTTCTGTCTTTTTAAATTGCTTAACTAATTGTTTTTGATTGATTTTATGTTTTTTGATTGATAAAATATAATAATGATTGATGGTGCAAGATGAAAATAATACAACATATAATGATAATATGTGCGCTCATTGCGTCACAAGCACAAAGTGCAGTGAAAATCGAAAATTCCGTGATAGACACCCATCTTAATGGTTTTGTGAGCACATACGCCGTACTCTCAGATTTTGTGAAAGTTGTGGTTAAAAGTGTTCGTTTATCTGAAAGTCAACCAGCGATTCAGGCTGTGGAAACGTTTAAGAATCGTTTTGATTTTGGACTGTCTATATTCACAAGCACAGTTAGAGACGTGCAGTCATTTGTTAAGGAAAATTGGAATGTTCACGAAGAAGACAAGGGTGAGTGTAGATACGTTGCACCTGATGGTGCGCAAGGGTTAAATTTTGAGCTACACCGCAAAGAGTGGGAGAGATTGCAGAGCAAGCAGAAAGAACACATCACTGGTTTAATGGAAAATTTTGCGACACTGTCGTGGCCTTATGGGCCTCAGTTGGTGCATACTGGAAAGCTTCAATGCTATCTTTCATGTTTAGATAGGTTAGGCGATAGTTTCCAAAAGTTGTCTGCAGATCTGGCTGTGGCGAAAAAAGAGAATGATCTTAAGGTTGGGATTTGGCAGGATTTTAAGTGTGTTTTGCAAACACAATCTGCACTCTCAGATTTTATGCCAATTGTGGTTAAGAGTGTTTATTTATCTGCAAGTAAAAAAGTGATGCAGGATACGGAAATATTTCAGAAGACTTGTGATCGTGAATTCTCTGAATTAAATCGTACAGTTGAAGAAGTGCAGTCATTCGTTAAGAAGAATTTTACTGTTCACGAAGCAGAAAAAAGCGCTTCTCAAGAGTATAGATACGTTGCACCTGATGGTGCGCAAGGCTTCAATGTTGAGCTACACCGCAAAGAGTGGGAGAGATTGACGAGAAATCAGAAAGAATACATCACTGGTTTAGTGGAAAAAGTGGCAAAATTTGAGACACTGTCGCGGATTTGTAGATCGAGTGTTTATACTGTAAACCTTAAATGCTATCTTGCACGTTTAGATAGGTTAGGAAATCATCTCAACAAGTTGCTGGACGATCTGGTTTTGGCGAAGAAAAATAGTGATCTTATGCTCCTACCTCTTAAGGGTTTTGTGAGCACACACGCCGTGCTCTCAGAGTGTGTAT
>MPNG01000015.1 GCA_002238905.1 Alphaproteobacteria bacterium bin98
AAAAAACGCCTCATCTACAGTGTTGAGCAATAATCGATGCGTGTGTGATAAATCTTTCACTTAATCATGACGAGCTCTTGCTCTTGTGCCTGATTTTTTATGTCCTCGCATCTCCTGACGATGTAGCGAGTTTATTTTTTGTAGGAGAAGACACCGTGCAAAACATTATGCAGCAACACACAGCTGAAGTGCTATAGATAGATACATTTTTATCATTTTAGTCTGTATCTTTTCCCATCATTTAGGACGCTGATTTTCAAGGCATTTGAGCCCAACATAACACTCTCTTCGCTAACCGTCACACTTAAGTCTCCAAGCTACCAGCGCACCACAACACTTGTGCACCCAAAACACCACAAAAATCTTTTGGAAATCTGCATAACAAATCTTTCCTGATTAAAAGCAAAGTATTTTCTGCGATCAGTTAAGAACTACCTCCAAACTCTGATGAGGCATTTTTGATCTATCAGCGGCTCATTATGCTTTCAACCATCTCACAACCACATCTGCGATCTTGCTCTGTGAGTCAGTGCATTTTTTCTGACATTGCTCAATTTTTTCTTTTTGAGCAGAAAGATCCGAAACATGCTCATCTAACTTCCGTTGATGATCAGTCGAAAGTCTGTCACGGTTTTCGCTCATCAAATCAAGCAGATTTTTTAAATGGCCCTTCACCTCGCCCAGCATATCCACATACACGCCTTCTTTGAAGGCACATACCACCTTGTTATCGTGAGATACTTGAAATTGTGCTACAACTAATATACGGTATGCCTGAAACACTCTGTCTGCGTCTAATGGACAATTTAAAAATTGACAGACTTGAACCTTTTTATTTATAAAAGTATTTATCAGATCTTCGACCTCTTGTGCGTTGCAATAGATACCTGCACCGCCCTCAAGACACTGATCATTAGCGCACCACAACGCCTGTGCACAAATCATCACACATAGAAAAACTTTAAAAACAAACATAAATATCACCAGATTTTTCAGTCTATCACAGATTATACATTTGACAAAGAAACATGCCTTTGGGAAAAATTAGCACGCATTGTTCCCTAATATTGAATCAGTGCTGCCACTATCATCGCAAAGACCAAATCACAAACTTGACAACGCCGCCTCCACACATTAGGATGGCTTCAATCTAGGGTACACGCGGCAAGACCCAAAGGCATTGTCGTTTTGTTATGTCAGATGGAAAAGCAAACAATCCTCTGATTGAAGACTTTGTCTTGCGCAGAAAAATTGAAGAGGTCTATGCTCTATCAAAGCAAAATTATCGCGCAAAATACACTCAACGGTTCTTTGCGCATCATTCAGTTCAGGCGCACACACAACACCCTCCTTCCCAAATTTCCGAAGAAAGGCATTAAGCGCGTATTCTGTCAAAGGATTATGGTACAGGTAGCTTGGGATCACGCCTACTTCATCCATCGTTGATTGCAAACCTTCCACAACTACACCGGACACTCCAAACTTTGTCAACGCACCTATCGCAATTTTTGTTCTACCGAAAGACTCAGTACCTTTACCGTAGTAGAGCGGGAACCAATTTTGACGCAGAACAGAGTGGAGCAAACCCCATTTCAATCCATGCCTTTTTTTATTCAAAGAATGTACTGCTCCACATTCTTGCAATTCTCCTCCTATGAGCTGGACATCTCTTCCGTTTCCCGTCGCAAAAAGCACCAGAGCATTGAGTGTGTCTGTATTCAGACCATAATAATTCGGGTGAAATTGTACATATTCCAGCCGGTCATTAATGTATGCAGCTATTCCTTGTATGGAAAATGTTAAGGCAGGGCGCTTGCCCAAGAGAATATCTGCAATCATGAGATTCTTTGCCAAACCACAGAACCACATTGCAGCATCATACTGAGCACCTCTTTTAACATCTTTAAGACCTCTGCAAAAATGTTGAAGACATCGCAGAGGATACTTATAATATTCTATATACTCTTTACTACATGTAATTTGCGCGAGATCGGAAGTCTGTTTTTTGTAATAATCTGGCTTTAACCACAGAACATCTCTGTAAAACGCTCTGTATTTGGTAGAATCTTGCCAAACATGATCAAGCAAAGCGGGCAAATGATGGCGGCAATCGTCAAGAAACTTCATATCACAACCAAAGGACTCTAGCCTTGCTCTATTTTGCATAAAAAACATAATGTTGCCACAAAAAGAGTCAGGAAAAGGGCCTTTCTTCCACGCACGCAAGATTTTCTTCGCATTAGGATACTTATCCTCTTCTTTCCATCTCTTGATTGCTCCTACGCATTTTGGGGAAAGGGATGACTGTTGATACTCCCAACAAAAAATGCCATGAAGTCTCGACATAACTTCTAATATCTCTCTGGTATATTGATGAGCACTCCAAACGAATTCGTCTTCAAGATTCACGGATTCTCGCATAAGATCTATAGAAAATGGGTATGTGATAAGTTCGTTTTCCCATTGTTTTTCTGCCGCAAAAGCTTCAGAAAGCCATGAATGCAATCGGTCGTTTTTTTTGCCCATATCTTTCGCAAATTTTCCTCTATCCAAAAACCTCCGTATGCATTGCGCAACTTCCGGTTCAGGACATAAATAATCGGGCAATAAAGCGGGCTTTTCTTCTTGAAAAAACCGTTCTTCCTCTTGCTTCTTGCTCATCTCCACAGCATCTCTAATCCGACTCCTTCTGACAGACCGCTGACTCCACCTTAACCGCTGAATCCACCTTAACCTTAGCTTGCTTCTCAACCTCATCTTAATTTTAAGCCTTTTGCGCGTGATCCTTTTTGAAAGATCCCATCGCTCAAACTCACTCTTCTCAATCAATACAAAACTATCATTATTCAGCAACAATGCTTGCTCAACATCATCTGTAATCATTCTTTGATCATCCCATAAAATGGGAGAAGAGGTGCTAGCGCACACATTCAAAACTATCATTATCAATAAAAGTAAATTTCGCATTTTCATATCATCTCATACAGCATTCAAGAAATTTTATCAGAAAAATTACATTTTGACAAAAAAAACATTATCCAACAGTGCGCGGATCTTTATTTAAGCAACACTGCAAGGACAAAAAAGCGCCTAGAATTTTATGACCATACCAGTCATGATACTAAAATCTTGCTCTTTGAGATAGCTGTTGTGCTTTTTCCTGACGAGGGTATAGCAAATCACGGCCACAACCTTCAAGACAATTGCATATCACAGCCAAGATACTCTAGCCTGGCTTTGTGTTCCATTAAAAAATAAGATTTCCAGCAAAAAATCTGCAAAAGGACCTTTCTACCACAATCTCAATATTTGCTTCATGAAATTTGTACAGCGATACTGTTTTTGTATCGCGAGTTTGCTACTCTGCAGATTCGCACTTCGCTCTCTCCTCTTCTATAGCTTTGCTCTCATTCATCACGCATACCCTGAATGCAGCAGACCACAACGCCTGTGAAATCAAAAACAGCGGAAAACAAAATTTTTTAACATTCTTCATAAAAACACTCTAACATCATACTTCTCACAAACACTACCACTACAGTTTCTAAACCTCGATTAGCATATCTAAGAAAAACGCGCACAAAAGAATTTGTTTAGATAGAAAGGTCTGCCAGAGACATTTTCGAATCTTTATAATAGAGTTTCAGATCCTTCTGCAAAGGGCATCCATCGCTAATTTCAGAAATGATATCCTGTGCCTCTATCACTGTACATGCGCAAGGTAATTTCACTACTCCTAAGGCGCTCAAAAATAGCACGAGCATGTTAGCATGTTGGAAAAGCAAACACTCTCCTGGCGGAAGATCTTGTTTGTCGCAGAAAAAATCAAGGATTTGTTTTTTTCTTTGAAACTCTGTATAGCACTGTTCAGTCGCCTCTCGCAGCTCAGATACATATTCCATTTGCCCGCTTTGATCAGAAAGACGCTCTATTTGTTGTCGCGCAAACAAAATAGCTCTCTTCTCCTCTAGCATATTGGGCAATACCACCTTTTCTATGTATGCACGCACTAACAAAAAAGCAGCAAAAGGATCTTGAAGCTTCAAATCACCGTACACTATCATTGTTTCGGCTAACGCTGCAAGATCAGCACGTGTGGTGACCCTATCATAAGCAAAAAATTCATGGTAACAAACATATTGCACCTCTGCACCGACCTCCCAGAGAAACTTCATATCGTGCAAAATACACTCAACTGTTCTTTTCGCACCATTCAGTGCAGGTGCAAACACAGCAGGCTCCTTCCCACATTGCTGCAGAAAGGCATTAAGCGCATCTTCCGTCAAAGGATTATAGTATAGAGCAATTGGTATCTGACCTTGTGCATCCATGGATGATTTCAAGCTTTCCACAGCAGCATTGGATACTCCAAACTTTGTCAAACCATCTATTGCAAGTTTTGTTTTTAAGAAATGCTTACTACCTTGATCGAAGTGTCTTGGCCACCACCCTTGATCCAGAATAAACGGGTGCACACCCCATCGCAATCCATGCTTTTTTTGATTTAAAGGATGTGCCACCCCACCTTCCTCAAATCTTACCTCTTGATCCTCGATGCGCATATAAACATTCATTCCATTGCGCGTCAGCATCTGCACACAAGCATTGAGCGTGTTTGTATTCATACCACGATAATCCGGGTGAAATTGCACATATTCCAGACGGTCATTAATGTATGCCGCTATTCCTTGTACGGAAAGTGTGCCCTCAGGGAGATGGCCCAAAATAATATCTGCAGTCATGAGCGCCTCTGCCAAACCAAAGAGCCACCTTGCTGCAGGATGCTTAACAATCTTTTGCAAGTTTTCAAGACATGCCGGAATATACGTATAATATTGTATATGCTCTAAACTATTTTGATGCGGGTCACCAATTGCAATTTCTGGACATGCTGCACATTCATATATATTTGTCTGAAAATCGCAAATCTTTTTTTTGTAAATACTTTGATTTCTGAAAACATCTCTATAAAACTCTCTGTATTTGAGAGCGCCTGGCCTAGAATGGTCAAGCAAAGCCGGCAAATGGTTCTGGCAATCGTCAAGAAACTTCATATCACAACCAAAGGACTCTAATCTTGCTCTATTTTGCATGAAAAATATAATGTTTCCACAAAAAGAATCCGGAAACGGTCCTTGCATCCACGAGTGCAAGATTTTCTTCACATTAGGGTATTCCTTCTCTTCCTTCCATCTCGGAAGTGCATCTACACACTCTGGAGACAGCGATGATTGTTGAGCTTCCCAACAAAAAATGCCATGGATTTGCGACATAACTTTTAATATCTCACTAGTATATTGATGCTTCTTCCAAACAGATGCGTCCTGAAGATTCATAGACTTATCCATAAGAGCTCTAGCAAATGGATATGTGATCAATGTGTTTGGCCATTTCTTTTCTGCAAAAAAAGCGTCTCTAAGCCATATCTCCAATCGGAATTTTCCACTCACAGATGGGTCCAAGTTTTTGTTATCCAAAGCATCCCGGATATATTGTACAACTTCCTTTTCAGGACATAAGTCATCAGGCAACAAATCAGGATATTCAGCGCTTGGAAAATACAGCTCTTTTTCCTCATTTTTCATACTAGCACAAGGATGCAGTCTTGCTGTCTCTATCCTCTTTTTCTGACATTCTATGACATCATCTTGTCTTTGGCGCTTTGCAGATCGCACAGCTTTGTCCAAAGAAAGTGCTTGCGCAGCATCATCTGTAGTCCTCCCTTGATCACCCCATGAATCGGAAGATGTGCCAGCCCACACATTCAAAACTATCATTAATAATAAAGGTAAAGTGACCATTTTTGATCTCCTGAGTATGCCAAATATCCTTTACAATTTTACCGTACAACACTCTTTTTTGCACACATATATTCTCTATCAGTACACTGCCATTCATTTGAACGCAATATTTTTGCAAAAAAATCATCACACATTGTTTCCTAATACTGCAACAATGATTCCACTATCATCGCAAAGACCAAATCACAAACTTGACAACACCGCCTCTACACATTAGGATGGTTGCAATCTAGGGTACACGCGGAAAGACCCAAAGGCATTGTCGTTTTGTTATATCATAACGCTCTTTTCGCTATACGAAAAAAAGAATATGATGACACTATGGACTTACGGAGGAGGCACACTCCTCACGCACATTTTTAATTCCCTCGCCATGGTATTTGGCGCTAATACTATCCCAGGATACATGAGATTTTTTGGACTTATTAGCGTTATATGGGCTATTGCTCACGCACATATACGCCAATCCGTTTGGCACGGAGCGGCTATCTTTATGTGGTTTGTGTTTGCCAGTCACGCACTGTTTATTCCCACCACCACACTCATGATTCATGACACCATTACGCAAAGACATCACGTTGTTTCCAACGTGCCCTGGGCTCTAGGAATTATGGCCTCCACCATTAGCTCAGGTGTGCATGCTCTCACCAAAGAGGCCGAAACATCTTTCACCATACCTCATCATCATCCCTATCACGAAACAGGACTCGTATTTGGTTCACGCTTTGCACTGTCTGCCAATAAACCCCCTCCCCTCAATCACGAATCAGCCTTAAACTTTTCTCTTTTTATTAAACGCTGCGTTGTGCAACACGCACTTATAGGCACAAATCTTTCCTTTAACGATCTCAAGAAAAGCAAAAACGTTTGGGAAACTATTAAACAATCCGCTCACCCAACTCTTGGATTTTACTGGAGGAAAGAAGGAAGCACTTCTTTTGTTTCCTGCCAACAAGCTATTCCTATGCTAGACACAGCGCTAACACAAGCTTCTCAACAAAGAGAGCACCTTCTCAAGCACGCTCACCCTTTAACACACCCGACATCCTTTCTCGGTAACGCTACCCAACAACAAGCTCTTTTTTCCAGCCAAGATCTGGTGCACGTTATGGTATGTAATGCCCTTGCTTCAGAAAATCCGCCAGGCCTTAATCTTATTTATGGCCAATCACGCATGCAGCAGCACTGGAGCGCACAGCTGGGTTTTCGCATTGCTGAAGAATTTCTTCCGGCCCTCAAAACGTTTTTGGAAGCTCTGGCTTACGCTTCTTTTGTCTTTGTCGCTCTTTTAGCGCTTTTACCAGGAGGATGGAAAACGTTCATAACCTTTATGGGCCTTTTTGCATGGATGCAGTCATGGCCTTTTTTCTTTACCATACTCAACATGATTATGACCTCAGCGCATTCACCTCCACAAGGCACCCCTTCACTCGCAACAGCACATGAGTTTTTTTCTTCTCATGCACATATTGTCGATATTGCAGGTCTGTTTGCCCTTTCTGTTCCCGCTATTTCCTACATGATGCTGAAAGGAGGAGCCGGCGCTATTTTGCACTTAGCTCACCATTTAGGAACACAAATACAATCTCTAGCCTCTCAGCAAGCTCACCAACTATCAAGCGGAAATTTCAGCCTTAGCAATACTTCTACTAACACACACGCCGCACACCAGCAACAAGCTTTTCAACACAACACACGCCCTCACCATCAAGGAGAAGGATCTTCTTTTGTAGGAAACGATGGATCCATTCACTCCTCATTTGCCAATAGCCACGCTATCACACAACAAGGTCCCGGCATTACCCTTTCCCAACTGGAGTTCTCCGTTAAAACGGATGACTCACTAAGCACTATTTTTCAACAAGAATCCGCCATTCACCAACAACAAGCGGAACAATTCTCTGAGCAGTTTCAAAACATCAGCGATCAAGCCACTTCTCTCGCCAAACAAGAACATTCCGCTATAAACACCAGCAACACATCCAGCAATAATTCTTCTCTTTCTCACAATCGTGATCACCTCAAGGCTGTACAAAACATCACATCTTTTCAAGATTATCTTTCCCGATCACATGGATTCAGCGCCCAAGAAGCTCAACGCATAGCGTGGGGTATGTCCATGTCGCTTCCTTTACCAAAACTATTTGGGCCATCCTACACACAAGAAAGTGCTCAAAACTCACAAACACAACAAGCCATAGAAGATATTCAACAACAAGCAAAACAGTTTTCTG
The DNA here is from genome assembly GCA_002238905.1 of Alphaproteobacteria bacterium bin98. Classification (GTDB taxonomy): domain Bacteria; phylum Pseudomonadota; class Alphaproteobacteria; order Bin98; family Bin98; genus Bin98. The sequence goes on from MPNG01000015.1 coordinate 8,036, forward strand.
TACAAGATAGCTGGAATACCATTATGAGCACTTCTCACCAACAAAGTGTCCACCACGCAACCTCTGATTCAGAAAGCTCTTCATCGGATCTGCGATCTCTTTTACAAACAAGCAGGCAAGCTCTAGATTCCTGGCAAGCATCCAATACAAAAACGCATCTTCTCTCAGAAGCATCTCAGCGCATCTCCTCTCAACACAAAGGCGTATCATACGATCAAACCGAAGAATTTTTGCGATTTACTATGGAGCATAAAAATCTCTCTCGCCACGAAGCCATTCATCTCCTCAACAATCAACAGCAGCAACGATCGAATATTTTAGAAAACTTCTGGACACATCAATCACAGCAAGCATTACAAAACAAACAAAACGACCCTCTTTCCAATCGTGCAGCGCAAGACATTAGCGCAGACATTAATCACGTCATAAAGAAGATGTTTCGCAACCACACCCCACCACCAGAATCTATCGATAAAGGATCTTCATAATGCTTAAAAAAGGCGCCCTTCTTTTCACCCACAGCACACAAACCTATCGCTTAATTATTATGCGTGTAGCACGACTATTTTTCGCTTCATTTTTATGCTCTTTTGTTTATATATGCCTGCAGCAAAAGATGTGGTTTTGGCATTTTTTGATGCTCAAAATTACCAATGCATTCGCTTCACTTCTTCCTGCCTGGATGCCACAATCTCCCATATTGTGGAAGCGAACTCTGTACAAACCACACATCTGGAATAATCTGTCATCGGTACAACTGCTGTGGTCATCAGTGAAAAATAACTTATGTGTTACCTATGCAAAAAGCATCTGGTTTGCTTTTAAAATAACCGGGAGCTTATGCCTCATATGGATAATTTATGGATACACTCGCAAACAAAAACACCAATCTCAATCACGCCTTTCCTCCTTATGGAGGTTTCGCAGCTCTTTATGGCTTGCACGAAAAACCTCTCCCATAAAAATAGATCGTCTTCCTCTCATCAAAGGAACAGAAACACAACATACTCTTTTGGTTGGAACAACAGGATCAGGAAAAAGTAACGCTCTTTATCATATGCTTTCACATATTAGACGAAACAATCATAAAGCCTTAGTCGTAGACGCCACTGGCATTATCACACAGCACTGGATGCGCAAAGAGGATGTGCTTTTTCATCCATCAGACCCTAGCACACATGCTTGGGATGTTTTTGAAGATTACAAAACAGATGAAGATTTTGCACATTTTGCCAACACCATGATTCCTCACCAAGGATCTGATCCTTTTTGGTCACACGCAGCACAAACCGTTTTGCGCACAATTATGACATTAAGCCAAACAGGGGGAATACCACATCTGCGCTCTCTTCTTTTTGAAACATCTCTGCCAAACCTTATTGATATCTTATCCACCACACCCGCTCAAACGCTGTTAACAAAAGAAGCCGATAAAACGGCAGGATCCATCGTTGCGCATCTTAATGGACAAACGCAAGGATTGCGCTTTCTTAAAACTCCGCAAGAAATTATTCAAGACCGAAAAACTAAAAACCGCTACCTGCGCCGGCAAGAATTTTCCACCAATCACGCCCCTTCTTTTTCTATACAAAAATGGGTGACTGACCCAGATCCATCCTGGCTGTTTCTCACAACAGAGCCTCATCACCGCACTGCGCTATTGCCGATTATTTCAGCGGTTATTGATACCACTCTGCGCGCTCTTATGCGCCAGAATCCCAACACTCTAGCACGATCATGGATTATTTTGGATGAACTGCCCGCTCTTCAGAAACTTCCCACACTCACAACATTCGCAGCAGAAGGACGCAAATACGGAGCCGCTTTGGTAGCATGCATTCAAAGCCTCGCACAGCTAGAAGAACGTTATGGGCGCACCACATCTCAAGTATTATTAGATTTATTTGGAACAAAGATCGCGTTTCGCTCTCCCAACGCTGATACAGCTCACTGGATTTCGCGATCTTTTGGCACACACAACACATCCGTTTCTCATGAAAACATTGGTCTATCCGCACAACACACACCACAGTGGAGTGCATCCACATCTCAAACCTCTGCGCCCATTATTACACCGCAAGAAATCATGAACCTAAAAGACTTAGAAGCCTTTGCACACTTTCCCGGACACTGGCCATGTGTTTCCTTTACCATGCGCTACAAACGAATATAAGCGCACTTTTGACAAATAAGAAAATAATAATCTTAATCCTTTTTAGTTTTCAAGAATGCAAAATACCTTTCAAAATATGCAGAACACAATCTCCTTATTTTGGCACAAGTGCTTCATTGCAAAAATCTTCTTCAACAGGACAGGAAAAATAAGATACTGGAATCTTGCCTCCCACATCAGAACAACACCCTTCTTCGGGTCAATATTTTATGAATTGACCTCTGCACTCGTCAACGATTTTTTCTCTCTCAATGAAATTGCATTCATAAAAATGGGAAAATGTGCAATGTCAGATTGCACAACTCACGAAACAGGTTTCACATCTTGCAATGCAGTATAAATCTCTAATAGCTGATCTCTCAAACCTCCAAAATCAGTAGCTAGGTCAACCTTTCCCAAGCCTTTATGGCAAATAGAAGCGAAAATGCTCTGAGCCGCGTGCGCTGTATGCACCAGACATGGCGTCTGCACTCCCAAAGATCTCAAAAACATCAGTATCATATTAACAGGCTGCTGGGTAAAACAATTTTTTGAGTCAAGATTGAGTCTTTCAGCGAAATGGTAAAGAATGCCTATCTTTCTATGCAAATCTCTAAATTCCCTCTCAATACCCTCACTCATTTGCTTTATATTTTGCACTCTTTGCGCAACCAGAGGCTGCATGTGGCACTCCTGACGGATCTTAGCACCACCCACAATAGCCTCCTTCTGTCTTTGCATCAGCATTTCCTTTAGCTGAATGTGGCACTTCTGACGGACCTTAGCACCACCCACAATAGCCTCCTTCTGTCTTTGCATCACGGAAAGCACTTCCTTTATGTACACACGTATTCCCAAAAGCAATTGTGCTGACGGCTCTGCAGCACAAACCGTTTTAGGCTTTAGGCGGGCAGTGCTAAACACCATATAGGAATCATTTTCCATAATCGCTCCCTCTAACGCCACAAGATCATCTCTTGTGATAGCTGCAGAAGCAACATCTTTATAAAGCTCATAATTTCCTTTTTTGTTTTTTTTCAAGTTATTTTTCATATCTAACACAATACGCTCAACTGTTTTTGGCATATCCTTTAGCACAAGCGTTTGCACAATAAGCGCTTTGCCAGATTTTTGTAAAAATTCATTTAGCGCAAGTTGTGTCAAGGGTGCATGGTAGAGATAGCCCGGAATCCTTTCTGCTTCGTCCATGGAGGATTGCAAAGCTTGAACCTCTGGAATGCACAATCCAAACTTGATCAGTACACCAAACGCAGCTCTTGTTTTGCGAAAAGGTGGTTCATCTAGATAATAGTATGTTGCAAGCAACCTTCGCTCCATAACAGGCGGGTGCAGACCTCTGTGCAATCCATGCGCCTTTTCCTCCAAAAGGCACACCCTTCCTGATGCAACAACAGAGCCGTTTTTGATCTGAAAATCACTTTTCCCGCGCGTAATCGATATCAGAAGAGCGTTCAGGGTATCTGTATTCACACCTTTATAGGGGGGAAAGCGTAAACATTCCAGACGGTCATTAATATACGCCGCTATGCCTTGTATAGAAATCTTCAATACAGGTTGCAATCCGAAGATAATCTCTACGGTCATAAGCTTGCATGCCAAGTCACATAAGTAACATACAGCAGATCTTATTGACACTTTTTGCTTTAGCATTTTTTTCCGAAAATCTAACAAACTGTTCCTAGGCGCAATATAAGCACGGAGAGAGCCTGTGCATTTTTGAGCACTAAGGGTGTTAAGGGTTTGTTCGTACAAATTCAAAGCGCCACCCTCTGACTCTGACAAAATCTCTCTGCAAACAACCCTGTATTTGCGCTCACCTAATATTTCGTACAAATTCAAAGCACCACCCTCTGACGCCCACACAATCTCTTTGCCAACAAACATGTCTTTGCACACACCTGATATAGCGTCGTTGACAGAATCCGAAAAATGCTTCAAACATTTGTCAAGAAAATGCACATCACGACCTAACTGCTCTAGCATGTCTCTGTTTTTCAATAAATACCACATATCGCTCGCACAACTCATATACTTACGCACCCTTACTTGTACGCGCGCTCGATCAGGATCCATCATTCTTTGATCACTCAACGAAATGAGGTCGCCTGCCGCACGCGCATTCAAAGCGATCACCATTAATAAAAACAAATTGCGCATTTTTTCTTGCCCCCAACATTGCAGCCAACTGGCCTACTTTCTTAATCTACACATCCAATATTATATCACGATTGGTTCTCACAACTGTTGCGCAAACAGCGTATTAACCAAAAATTGGATCTATTCACAACGCAAAATCACACTTTTTATTAATTATACGCATCGAGCGCTACACTTCCTTTTGAGAAAATCACGTATAGTTTGATTTCTAAGAGATACGCCGTCCGCCGTCTTGTGATCACTGCATTTGAATCTGACCACCACATCTTGCGCAATATAAGCGACTTCATGCACAGCAGAAGGACGCAAATGGAACCACTTTGGCAGCATGCATTCAAGCCTCGCACAGCTAGAAAAACGTTATGGGCGCACCACCTATCAAGTACTGTTAGATTTCTTTGAAACAAAGATCGCGTTTCGCTCTCCCAACGCTGATACAGCTCACTGGGTTTCGCGATCTTTTGGCACACACAACACATCCGTTTCTCATGAAAATATTGGTCTATCCGCACAACACACACCGCAGTGGAGTGCATCCACAGCTCAAACATCTGACCTCATTATTACATCGCAAGAAATCATGAACCTAAAAGACTTAGCAACCTTTGCACATTTTCCCGGACACTGGCCATGTGTTTCCTTTACCATGCGCTACAAACGAATATAAGCGCAATATCGTAAAATTTTTAGAGAATACAGAAGAATTTTACTTCTCTATAATTCCATATCAAAAAAATTTTGTCCTAGTCTTGAAGGCCGAGGAGGGAAGAGGAAATATCGTCAGGCGCGACAACCTCTTTTTCCAACAAAGTAGACAAATAGTATAAAACACCCACACTTACACCGATCGCAGCTGCTAACATCACGCCTTCAGCACAGCCACGGGCGATGGTCCCTACAGCTGACCTCTTTTGCGGAATACAAGGCATTTGCGATTTTTCCACCCTTGGTGCTTCTTTCTCCCCTTTTTTCTGCATTAATAGATACTGCATCAATGCGCATTCAACAGAAAAATCGTTCTCTTGTTGCACCATCATGAGAGCGTTAGATCGGAATCTGTGCATCATTCCTTGATTCTCAATTATACAGAAAACATAGCGCTCCCAGGCGTCCCTCACATCGGAGCGCTCAGCTCCAAAAATATTTCTTTCCTTCCCAGCCATATATTGCTGCCGATTTTCGGCCAAACGCGCATGACTGTTGATGCATTGCAACAAATTTTGCAAAGCGTCGCTCACATCTTTACACTGCACAGGAGCTTTTAACACGTCCTCTTTTTCGCCATCATCCTTATCAACATCGTCACCCTGCTTCAATAGACGCTGGAGTCCTAAGAAAGCCTCTTGGCTTCGTCTACACCATGAAGAAAAATTATCCCGAAAAAAGCTTACATCTTGAACAAGACTTTCTCTAAATTCTATCAATGCTTGCAGAGGATTTTGCTTTTTTACGTCTAAAAGCTCTTCCGCATTCCACTTTTTTAAATGTGGACAGCTGTTATGAATCAAAAAATCAAAAGAGTCAATCAATTGATCCGCCACCTTGCATGATCGATGATGTTTTTTCGCAAGCCTCTTTATAGATATTACTGCATCTTCTCTCAGATCACATGAGTACACACTGTGCGTCTGTAACACAATCAGAATAAATAGGATCATTATATTTTGCATTGTTTGCACCTTCCCTCTTTGTCATATTCAAAGCAATAATGATAACAAAATGTCAATGCATGGTAACACACTTTTTCCTCTTTCTTGATCAAAAACATGCGTACACAAAAAAATCATGATAGAAAAAATAATAATCCACTTACACACCTAGCGCGCAAGAAAAAATATTGCAAAATAGACTCTCTTTCTTTTTAGTTAAAAGGTCAATTCTGTATACATCTTTAGAAAGTATAAGAGTATAATATTTATAGTTTCTCAGCGCCATCAATCTTTTTATAAGCATTTATACAAATTTTCCAAAGCATTTGCCCACTCTGACAATCAGCACGACTGCACACCTAAAACAAATTCTCTTCTTGTAATCCCAATGTTCATCAAATGCGCCACATGCGGCACAAGCGTCCATACAATCTTTCTTTTGAGCTGTTGCATCACTCCTACTTGCGGAGGCAAAGCCTTCAGAAATTCTGCGCTCTGAGAAAAATTTTGCTCTTTGTATAAAATTTTTTCAAATGTCTCGCTATATGGTTTCATCAGTTTTTGACTATTAATTAGATAGGCATCATAATGTTCAAGATGGCGTTTAAGTTCTTCTGCACAGGATTTAGCGCTCACAGCGACAATAATATTTTCTTTTTCCTGGTTGAGATATTGCTTATTCTTTGATACCAAATCCTCATTATTTCTTATGCATTGCCATAAATTTTGCAAAGCATCTTCCACACTCTTACACTGAACAACCTCTTGCAACACGCTCTCTTCTTCGTCATCATCACTCTGATCAAAAAGGCAAGCATTGCGATCTAACAGAGTATAGAGTTCCAAGAAAATCTCTAGTCTTCTTGCACGCAATTGCAAAAAATCACGCAGGAAAAGCCTTACATATTGCAAAAGATTTTCTCTAAAATCTATAAATTCACGATGCACTCCTTTACTCCCGCTGAAATCTACATAGCTGTTATTAGCCAAAAAATCCAAAGAGCTTCTCATTGTCTCCACCGAATTGTATGGCCGATGACATTTTTTCAAAAACTGCACCAAAGGTGACCAATCTACTGACTCTGCTCCCTCATCACATGGATAAACACTTTGCGTCTGTAATAGAATCAGCACAAATAGGATCATTATATTTTTGATTATTCCCCCCCTTTTGTCTTATTTAAAACAATAAAATCCAAAGTATCAATGATATTCTAGCACAATTGGCCCTTACTCCATGATAAAATACACGCATGCATGGACACATCAAGCGTTACAAACAAACCCTTTTTCGGAATCATGCTGCGCAAGACATTGGCGCAGACATTCACCACGTCATAAAGAAGATATTGAGCCACCACACCTCACCGACAGAATCCATCGAGACACAATCTGCATAATACTTAAAAACTGCTCACACATACACTGTACGGACATTAATCTTATATCATTTAACGTTGAGCGCCATAGCTTGCTCAATCTAAAATATGTATCACAAAAGCTCCTTATTTTGGAGTAATCAAAGGTAAATGCTAAAAATCTTCTTCAACAGGACAAGCAAAAAATATGGTAATATCTAGACTGCCACATCAGAACAACACTCTTCTTCGGACCAATATTTAGCGAATTTAATCCTGCATTTGTCAACGATTTTTTCTCTCTCAGTTAAATAGCGTTTATAAATGGGGATATGTGAAAGGACGGAATATGAGTAGACCTGGTCGCAGCGAAAACTTTGTGAAGATTTTTGAATCGTCTCCATCAACTTTTGTAATGAATGGCGATCTTTCTCAAGAGAGTCGTACACATTCACATGCTCTGCAAAACATTGCTTCAAATCTGCCAAATCTTTTTGCAAAGCATAATGCAACCTTCCACAATCCCAAGTCACATCACTGTCATCACTGTCATCACTGCCATCACTGTCATCATTTGCATCTTTCAGTCTTCTGACTAGCAATCTTAATGGATTAATAGCAATTACTCCTGCTTCATTCAATTCGTTGAGATGCTGGATCAAGTCTAAAACATCTTGATCGAAATCCATATAAAACTGTGCTTGATAGCCACCTTGTTTTGCACCTTGTCCGCGAAGAGAATTAGCCACTGTTAGCAATCTATCGCTCAAATTGACTAGCGTTTCATGACTTTTCATAAATTGAAAAAAAACTCTGTGAAGAGTCTGTTGATTTGGTAATTTGTCATCCCTTAAGCTAAAATGTGAAAAGCGTTCCACCATTAGACTTGGCTTGTGTGCGTTCTTAGTGAGATAACATGATCGATAAACGTCAGCAGATGCCATCATGCTAACCTTTAACAGTTTCTGAGATAGAGTGGGTCGATTATATTCACAAATCTTATAAAACAATTCTTCTGCTAGATAGAATTCCTTATAAAGATTTCTGTACCAAATCTCACGCACTTCTCTTAATAGTGTAAACATTTCCGCAGCAGAGCGCCGCGTGCGCCTATCAGAGCGCTGCGTGCGCCTATCAGAGCGCTGCGTGCGCCAACCAGATGGCATAGGTAGGTCATACGGAGGGTGATTTGGAAATTTTGCAAATATCTCACGCAATGGACCAATCACCATTTCTGATATCACTCCCAATACTTTGAGCTCTGCTATGATTCCGTGCAATTCTGGCCTTGCTGCTGTCATACTAGTAGCCAGAATTATTGTTTCATCGTCCAGCTCACACAACTCTGCATGACAATGCAAAAACTGACTAAAAACTGCGGCATCACGACAGTCCGCATCCCTCAACTGCATAATCTGCGCATTCGGCACACAGGCTGCTCTTTGTGGCTGAGAATCATCTGCGGCACTGGCAACCTGCGCCACAATTATCACACATAGGGTCATGATTGTTACTATATTGTTTCCAGGCACCTTTGCATCACTCCTTATGCACTATTATTTCCGATTACATAAAATAAATCATACCACATCTCACTCTCTCGCACAATCTTTGAAGACAAAAAAGGGTTTTTTAATATCTTTTATTCTAGGCGGTGGAGATTTCATCTAAGCACAGACTCTAAAATTGCATGGCACTTAAGTGGTTTATTATTTCTGCCCTCATAGTGTGACTTATTGCATCTACCTCTTTTCCACATCGCATCTCAGATTCGCTTGCTTTAGCCTTTTATTAGCATTAGAATAAGGAAATATTTCATAACAATCTGCCAAGGATTTTTTTCTTTTTGCAAACCATGTGCTTTGAATGCAATTTTATCATCTATCTCTCTAACATCATTATCTACTTCGCACCCTCTCACTTGACCTTGCAGAAACTTACAGCTCTTCTACAGACTCTTTACAAAGATTTTGCCAAGCCTCGGGTCACTCTTCATCGGAACACGCCTCACTCTGAAAGGGTCGATCATCTATAATGACACTAAAAAGGAGTCACCACTCTCACAGATCTCAAAAAGAATAGGATCATGTTAACAAGCTTGTTGGTCAAGCAATGGTCTGAGTCAAACTGTAGTATTTCAGAGAAATGGGCAAGGATGACCCTATGTCTTTGAAACTCTTCATAGCGCTATTGATACTGATTGGGTAAAGAAGATATATCTTTCGAGATCTTTCATAAAATACGAAGTGCTACCTTCTGGGGGAATGTGTAGGCATGGATACCCACCCTTGGGACAAAACATACCAGCGAATGCCCCTTGGACAAACCGTGCAGTTGATCCCCAAGAGCACAACCTCCCTGCGCTCATAATACGGCCTTTTCTAAAGCTGAATATCACTTGCTCTTCCCGCAATCGCCAACACTAGCGCAAAGGGTTTCTGTATTCAAGCAAAAATATTCGGGAATAAATTGTACACATCATTGAAATCTGCATTGTGCAATAATCGACAGCATTATTGCACAATAAACCAAATTCGTTCAATCCTTAAACAATGGAAAATGGCTGAATATCAAGCTCTGACAGACAATGGCTCAAATCTCCAAAATCGATATCTGGCCGAGCTTGTGAAAGGATTGGATTTAGGATAGCAGAGAAAGCGTATCGAGCGCCTTGCGCGCTATCCTGCAAAGGTGGCGTCGACACTCCCAAAGATCTCAAAAACATTATGATCATGTTAAGTGGCTGCTGGGTTAAACAACTCTTTGAGTCAAGCTGTAGTCTTTCAGAGAAATGGCGAAGGATGTCTATTCTTCTTCTCAAATCTACACAGCGCTTGTCAATACCCTCACTCATGAGCCTTTGCTTTCTCATGTGCTCTGCTTTCTTCTTTAGCGCTTTCTGTATATTATGCCTTAGCTCTTGCAGCTTATTTTTCGCTCGCTCTTCCCCATCACAAGCCTGTTGTTTATCCAAACGTTGCAAATCTTCTGTTTCGGCTTCGCGTTCACGCACCCACGGCCTCTCAACAAATAAACTCTGAAGGCGGTGACGACTCTCATCAATAGCCGTCCTCTCTGCTCGCATCTGGCTCATCATGTTCCCTATGTGCACATGTATTGCCCAAAGCAATGGGTCTGCGCTACACTCCGTCTGCAGGCGTCTGGCATATGCTGCTCTTTGAAACACCATATCGGCATCATTTTCCATAATCACTCCCTCTAACGCCACAAGGTCATCTCTTGTGATAGCTTGAGTATCCGCATCTTTATCTTTGTAAAACTCATAATTTCCTTGTGCGTTTTTTTTCAAGTTATCTTTCCGATCGAACATAATACGAGCAACAGTTTTTGACATACCATTTAGTACACGCAGGGGCACAATAGGCTCTTTGCCACATTCTTTGAGAAATTCATTGAGCGCAAATTCTGTCAAGGGCTCATGGTAGAGATAGCCGGGAATCTTTCCTGCTTCGTCCATGCAGGATTGCAAAGTTTTAACCTCTTCAATGCGCAAGCCAAACTTTATCAGTACACCCAACGCAGCTCTTGTTTGGCTAAAAGGTGGCTCACCTGCAGCATACTCTTTTGCAAGCAAACCTTGAGCGAGAACAAACGGGTGCATACAGGTGTCAGATCCATGTTCTTTTTTATCCAAAAGGTAGACCACACCTGATTCCACAACACAGCCTTCTTCGAGCCGAATATCACTTTTTCCTCGCGTAATCGATGTCAAAAGAGCGTTCAGGGTTTCTGTATTCATACCCTTATAGCCGGGGTGAAATTGTACATACTCTAGCCGGTCATTAATATATGCCGCTATGCTTCGTATAGAAATCTCCAATTCAGGTCGCGCTCCCAAGATCATCTCTGCAATCATGAGATTTTTTGCCAATTCAAATAAAAAATTTGCAGCAAATTTTGATGGCATTTGTTTCTGAAAATTGTTCAACCATGAGAGAGGCTGCACATAAAAAAACTGATACTTTTTTTGTTCTTGAGAAGCGCCATCAATACTTACAAGTAATGTTTTAAGGCTTTGTTCGTAAATACCTGGATGAGAAAAAACATCTTTGTAAAAATTGCAGTATTTGAGCACACCTGGCATGAGGAGGTCGAGAGAAGCGGGCAAATGACTCACACATTTATCAAGAAAATGCATATCACAACCTAGACACTCTAGTTTTTCTTTGTTTTGAACTAAAAACATAATGTTCCCACAAAAAGACTTCGGAAAAGGACCTGTCCTCCAAAATTTCAGGATTTTCTTCATTTTGGGATATCTGCCTTCTTCTTGCCACCCATCTATGACTCTTGGATCTTTTGGAGAAAGCGATGATTGTTTATCTTCCCAACAAAAAACTCCAAGCAATCTGTTCATAACTTTTTTTATATTGCTGCTATATCGATCATGCATAAAAATTGTTTTATCTGTTCGCGCAGGATCTGTCAAAAATGGGTACATACACATTTCTCTTTCCCGCTGAAGTTCTGAATCACAAAGCAACCATGATAGCAAGTGCTGGTTCTTCATCATCTTTTTAAAATGCAATATATCAAATTCTCCTTCATCCAAAAACGCCCTGATGCTTAACGCAACCTCTGGCTCAGGAAGTAATATACGACGCACACAAGGACGCGAACCTCTTTGCAAAGAGAACCGATGGGGTTCATCCTCCACTTGCATACACTTTGTTGATTCTCTAGACACCCCACTCTGGTACGCCGCCATACCTTGCGAGGCCTCCTCACTAGTCGTTCTATCAGAAGACAGCACTGGATTATCATACACTGGAAACAACCCCTCGCGCATACGATAGCCTTGTGCCTTATCTCTATCCCAGCATACGTGTACGGTTGCAGGGTGCATAACGCTGCTATCACGCGACGACATGGGGTAGTTTGCTGATCGCGCATTCAACACTATCATCATTAATAAAAATAAAATTCGCATTTTTTCTCTCAATAAATATTGTAAACCGCCCCGAGCTTGAATATACATTTCTTTAAAACTATCACTCTTTTTCTTTTTCAACAATCATTATTATCGGGGAAAAAAATTATTAGTAGCAAAAGTAAAAATATAACAAGAAAAAAATTAATCTCACAAAAAGGCACAACTCTTATTAACCATACGTATCTGGAGAACATAGCACCTTGCCAGAAAAATATAGTTATATCCAAATGATGGGAGGTCTGGTGGGCAATTCAAATATGCAAAAATATAAATGCGCTCCCTCCTTAAAGTGCTGGCAGAATCATCACACGCGCCCAATTATTTAAATAGATCTAAGCAACTTTGAGCGATTTCAAAGATGTCGTTCCAGAATGCTTTTCGCCCACTCTGAGAGATCTATCGTTATGTTGATGCACATATGATTATTCTCTATTTGAGCATACCGATATTGAATCACCCACCCAATCATTGATTAAATCCATTGTTCTGAACTCTTGCTAAAAAATGCCTGGCCCCCTTCATCAAGAGAAGACACTCTCAGATCCGGAAGAATCTCCTCCCCATGAATAACACAAGGACTTTGCTCAAAAAAAGGCACTTGACCACACTGATGCACATAGCAATGATAGAGACAGGGATCATTCTGGAAAGGGCGATCATCGATAATCGTAGCGATAATGTCATGAGCCTCTTGATTTGTATAAGGCAAATGTGGCACCACCACCCCCAAGGATCTCAAAAACAGCACTATCATGATGACGGGCTGGTTGCTCAACAAACGGTCTGATACAGGATGAAGTCTTTCGCAGACATGGAGAAGGATCTCTCTTTTTCTTTTAAAATCTTTAGATCTCTCATCAATCTGCGCTCTTAGCTGAGATATCTCACCTGGTAGTTGCGCGGCTTGAACATCACACTCCACCTGAAAATTTTCAGATAATGTCTGAAAATTTTTGAGCATCTTGAGAATCACCCCTCTCTCTTGCTGCATCGTCAAAAACACTTGCTTTATGTGTGCGCGTATTGCCAAAAGCAACGGATTTTGAAACTCTACCTCATGGATCTTTTCCGGCCTTGATACTATCGGAGGCAAAACTACGCAAAAAGAATGGATGTTTTCAAATCTTATAGGACAAGACCAAAGATCTGCCTTTATCACATGCTCTAACGACAGAAGATCATCCTTTGTGATCACTCTATCGCTATCAAAAAACTCTTGGTAATGTTTGTAGGCTTCTTGCGATCTTTCTGGACACGTAAATCCCACGCTTCCTGGAGCGCATGACACCCACCTGTTTTTTTCAACATGCGGGTGAATTCCTTGCAATCCATGCGTTTTTTGATGCAAAGGGTACACTACACTCGATTGTGTCACTTCGCATTCTAAGAAAGACAGCCCAAGATCACTCTCACCTCCCGTAATCGATGTCACAAGATCATTGAGTTTTTTTGTACACAAACCCTTATAGCTAGGAATAAATTGTACATATTCCATCTGATCATTAATGTATGCCGCTATGCCTTGTATGGAAATGACTAATTCAGGTCTCTTACCTAAGACAATCTCTGCAATCAGGAGACCTTCTGCCAAATTACATAGCCACACTGCATCATCTTTTTTTGGCATATTTTGCATCAATTTTCGCAGCGATTTCAAAGGATCTGTATAATGAGCTACATATCTTGCATAAGGATATACTGGACGGAATGCACAATCATGTGCCACCTCAAACAAACAGCTTGTCAACAATCTTTCAATGCTTGAGCGATATTGCTTATTGCAGAAAACATCTCTGTAAAACTCTCTGTATTTGAGAGCACCCGGCATAAAGGGATTGAGAGAATCCGGCAAATAATAACGGCACTGATCAAGAAAAGTCATATCACACCCAAAGCACTCTAGCCTTACTCTGTTTTTCATGAAAAAAATAATGTTATCACAAAAAGATTGCGGAAAAGGGCCTTGCTTCCACGAGTGCAGAATTTTCTTCATATTAGGATATCTTTCTTCTTTTTTCCACCCTTCAACGGCAGATGGAGATTCCTTTGACTGTTTAGACTCCCACTCAAAAATGCCAATCAATCTACTCATAACTTTTGCTATCTCTTGATAATATTTGTGGCTCTGCCAAACAACTTCTGTGTCGCTAACTTCTACCAAAAATGGGTATGTGCTAATATCTGAGTCTTGTTCACTGATGTTGGGTGGTTTGAACATAAAAGCTTTATACAACCATAATCGCAATGCGTAGTTTCCCATATCTGTATCAGATGTTAGGTAGCGTCCCATACCATGTGTTTGAATGCTTCTTTCATTCAAAAACACTGTGACACATTGTGCAATATCTTGTTCAGGGTACAAGTCATCATGCACACAAGAGGATGTACCTTGTTGCAAACACATCGGTTTTCGTTCGGACTCCACTTGCATATGTGTCTGCTGGATCTTAGTCATACTCTTCTCAACCGGAAACAAACCGTACTGCTCTCGCGCACATTGCGCCCCGGCCTCTTGAACAGACTCCATATCAGCATAAGGCTCTCGGCGCTCAATCACCTGCGGAAACATTGTTAAGTGTTTATTTTCACGATGGACTGCAGCTTGATTATTGAAAGAACATTTGCTCATAACAATAAAATCAGGCACCATTTCATCGGTGCCGGCGCATGCATTCAACACCATCAGAATGAATAAAAATAAATTGCGCATTTTTTCTTTCTACTAAACATTGTAATCAACCGACATACTTGCCTAGGTACATCTTTGGGATTATATCACGCTTTTTTAATAGTCACTGTTAGCACAAACAAAATCACACCTTTCATCAATCATACGCAGAGGCAATCTCTTGCGCTGTATGCGAAAAATGTGATATCACCACTCCCAGGGATCGCAAGGCTCAAAAGTATTGCAAATACCCTTGTAGAGACACATCGTACACGTCTGTGGATCTCTTCATCGGACGCAAATTAATAACGCTGCTCACAATTTGCTGAGCTTCTAAAGGCGTGACCGCCAACTCTATATTGGGCACCCCTATAGCCTTCAACAACAAAAGACCCATATTGACAGGTTGCTGAGCCCAACAACCAACAGAAGCGCTATTCATTTTTGTGATAAACAAATTCAGAACAGACTTTTTTCTCTCATGCTCGGCCCTCTTGACGGCTGCGCTTGCTGCGAGCGCTTGGTACTCTTCTCTTAGATCTTCAATGGTGCATTTTTCCTGTTCTGTGAACTCGTCCATGTGCTGCGCTTTTGATAACAATCCTATCGTATCATGCGTCGTCAAAACCACATCATCTCGCATGTCAACAGGGTCTTTAATTCTTTGTACATATACCGACTTAGTTCTCTCAGCCTCCTCCAACTGCACTTCTTTTTCTTTCAAAACATTTTCCGTCTCCAACAGCATCATATGTTCTGGCAACCATTCTGACGTCAGATACTGATGCATGTAGGCATCAAGAGCAAGCAGATAAGGGTTCTGCTCTTGATTATGCACTATGTTACGATGAACATCGCCATACTCTCCTGCTTTTTCGGGCGGTGAATAATCCACATCTTCTTGATCCTTGATAAAAGGGCAAACATTTTGAAAAGTCATTGCTGAGCCTTCTCTCGCTATCACCGCCTGAGCGCGCTTAAGATGCTCTGTTGTAATCTTCACATCTCCTTTAAATAATTCTCGGTAAAATCTGTAGTCCATCATTTGATCGTTGAACCAGGTAATTTTCTGCTTTAACAAAATGCGCTCAACACTCATACGAGCCACATCAAGCATCTGCACATCTTGCATAGCGACTGCTCCATTATTGGTCAGAAACTTATTTAACCTTTCCGTGCTCAGATTCTCATGATATATCTCAGAAGGAATCTCTTGCACCTGATCCATGACTGCCACAACTCTCTCTACATCTTCCTGACGTACTCCGAATAATAATTTCAAAGCACAAACAGCGGCTCTTGTTTTCTGAAAGGGCACAGATGATATTGTGTATGTCTTTGGAAAAGACATCACCTTTATAGCTAAAAGATCTCGATGCATTCCTGACTTGAAACCGTACCTTTTTTTGTTGAGGGTGCGACGGGTTGGAGCAACACTATTTATAAGGTGCTCGATTGATTCGGTATTGAGACCCATATAACCGGGAATAAACTGAATGTGCTCAAGCCGATCGTTAAGGTAAGCTCCCATTCCAAACACAGAACCCTCAAAGGAAACCTCTTTTCCTAGCCAAGTTTCCGTTATCATTACAAACTCCGTCAAACGACACATCCATTGCAAAGCGTCGGATTCCACAAACAATGCGCTTTTCTTAAAATCTTCCATTATGTCGAAGGCCGCTTGATTTCCATGTTTTACATCACGGAGTTCTAGCATGTAAAGCACAGTCTTATAAAAAACATCTTGGTATAAATCAGCAACTCTCTCCACTCCAGGTGCGCCCTGCTTTAAGGGGCCTGGCAACCACAATAAACATCGATCAAGAAAGCTCATATTACAACCAAAACTGCCTAGGATTTTGCGATTTTGCATAAGAAACAGGATGTTTTCACAAAAAGAAGTTGGTGGAGAAATTGCCGACCATGATTCAATAATTTGTTTCATATCGGGGCATTCGTAAGGGCCTTGTGCACCCCAATTCATGCATGAAACCGCTCCTAGCGGTGTTTGGCTTTTACCCCAAGCTAAAACGCCAATCACACAGTACATCGCTCGTTTTATATCTTCATAAAACAGACAAGGGTTGTGCAAAAAGGGGTAGCGCGTAAGGTGATTTGCTTCACCCTGCGTTTTATGCAGCCACATACGCATATCATAATTTTCATAATCATCCAGATCAGAAATCGCACACTGACCGCCCCGACCGTCTAAAAACTGTTTGATACAGCTACAAGCCAATGGTTCTGGACATACATCGCTACTCAAAAGTGGCAGATGATCAGGCTGATAGTACAAGTCACGCTCCTTTGCTTTTTGTGCTTCTATCGCGTGTTCTTTCCTTAATTTTTTCTGATGCTCCTGCCAGTTTACAACAGGCGCTATTGACAATTTTGCACCTCCGACAGCACCCTGCATTGCGTAAAATATACTACTTTTGGAAACACCCGATGCGTTATGCACAACAGCAGGCGGTAAAAGTTGAGATGCGTTAGCAAAACCTGGGGCGCTTAAATTCCATGCTTTCGTTACTATCTCCACCTTATCCAGGAGCGCCTTCATGTCTGGATTCAGAAATTTCAGTTTAACAGGACCTGCACACACACGCTCACCTATGAAGGCTACAGCGTTCAGCAAAACTGATTCGTGCAACATAATGCCTAAACTTAAAAAATTTTCCCGCATAATACAATCGGCCATCACTACAAAACGCGCATTAGCTAAATGACCCGGCATGCTTTCAGAGTTTTGCAGATCTGATAATTCCACCAAAGCTGGGCATTTTTCAGAAATCTTTTTCAGCTTTGAAGAAAACATAAAGCGCGCTCCCTCCTGAAATGCTGGAATCTCCACACACGGCCGACCCTTTAAATAGTCCTGAGCGACTTGGAGCAATTGCAAAGATGTGGTGCCAGGATGCTTTTCTTCTGCTCTTAGAGGGTTCTTATTATGTTGTATAAACATCTGAAGCGTGGTTTCAGTAGGATAGCGCAAACGTTTAATGTTTGAGCGCAGACAGTAATTCATAAATCCGTCTGCTAAATACGTATGGTGAGCGCAAGAAAAATCTTCGTCGCACTGCATTGTTTCTACACGGTCAAGTGGCCAAGAAAGGTGGGCAGCTGCCGCATGTGTATAAACGCTAAAAATAAAAACGCTAAAAATAAAAAAGAAGTGTATCATTTTGCTACTTACTAAGTTTCACTAAACAATACCATATTAACAAAATATCAAACAAAATAAAGGAGGCAGCGCCACACCTCTGAGAAGGCCAATGATCAAATGGAACAATCCTTAATCCGTTTGCAAAAAATTACTAAGAGTTGAGCATAAATCTGCCATCTTCATCGCCTCATGGAAGAAATTTTTCGCAGGAACACAGTCAGTCAATACATAATGATCTTTATACTTTTCATCACTCATTCTTACGTCACCGCCACATCAGCAGTTTCCGGAAGAGCACTGTCTTTCTCCCTTGCTATAGCAAAAAGACTGCTCTATGGCCAAAGCGTCTTGCAATTTCTTTAATAATATTGAGATCATCTTTGTTCTCGCGCATGCATGTGGCTGACAATGATAATAAATATAATCTTTGCCCGCCACAAATTGTCGCACGGAAACATTTGCATGATAGTAGCAACCTGACCTCTTCACTCTTGCTTTCTCTTCTTAAAGTATGGTTGCGCAGTTTTCCAAACGTCTACCAAACTACCCGAAAAGTTTATATAAATCTTAGATACATCGCCTTTTTCGTCAACATCACTGTCAGAGCGCGCAATGCTAATAGACGGTTTAACGACAAGAGTGGCTCAGATAGCGAGCATATTCTCTCTGCATCACACTGTCCTTATCAGGCAGTTGGACCCCCCGATCAGCGCCCCACCATCTTGAAACATAGCTCAAAGCGAAGGCTGTAGCGGTTGTAACCGAAGCACTGATTACAAAATCACTGGTAATCATGAATGCACCATACCCGGCTACAAAACCGGCCCCGGCTGTCAACCCGTGCAGAATCCAGCTCCTTTGCGACAGTTCCGTTTGTTTCCGCTGTAGCAGTATTGCCTTGTTAGGAACACTCTCCTCTTCACTGTCATGGAGTTCGAATCCACAACCTGAGTATACATTTTGCGTCTGTAATAAAATTAGTACAAATAGGATCATTATATTTTTCATCTTCAACCTCCAATGATGCCAGCCCACCACACATTGTACCACACACTTTTTAACACAACAACTATGTGGCGCAAAATATTTACACTACTCCTTCTGCACCACCAGAATCCATATACAAAAAATCTTCCTAATGTTTGACGCATCCATACACTGCGCAGAAGATGAATCTTATGCCACATCATTTGACACCTTCACACCATAACAGGAATAATTATTCTAAAAATCCTGCAACGCTTGCAAGAGAAAGCGATTTCAAATTTTCACAAAAATTGCAATAATAAATAGATCCATCTCTTTGCAAAGGACGCTCATCTATAATGACCGCAGCAACATCACGAGCCTCTTGAACCGTATGCGCCAAATCTGACATAACCACTCCCAAGGATTTCAAAAACATCACGATCATGTTAACAGGCTGATAAATTAAACAATCTCTTGATTGATCGTATAATCTTGTACAGAAATATTCAAGGATTTCCTTCTTTCTTTGAAACTCTTCATAACGATTTTTACACTGATTTTTCAGATCAGATATCTCTCTCGTGAGGGTTTTTTTAGTGTAAGGAATTCTTTTGATACAACCTAACAAGGCCTGTTTTTTTTCTTCTTCTGTTTTGCAACCATGCGCTTCGCCTATGATTTTATCATTCATTTCTCCAACATCTTTAGCTACTTCACGCATGACGACTTGACCAGAATCCAGCAATTCCAGCTGGGCCGCAAGACTCTTCAGGTCTTCGATGACTTCCAAAATATCCTGCCTCTCATCCACCATCTCGTTGAATACACCCCCTATATGCGCGCGTACTGCCAAAAGCAACGGGTGTTGAAACACAACACAGGGCTGAGGAAAAGGCTGATCATCTGATACCAAACATACTGACTGAAAAAAAGGCACATTCAATTCAAATTTTATCTCCAAATCATCTGCCCCAATCACCCCTTCTAACGCCACAAGGTCATCCTTTGTGAGCGCTCTATCACTAGAGAAAATCTCTTGATAATTCTTATAATCTACTGCTGCGCTTTCTTGCCACGTAAGCTTCATATCATGCACAATACAATCAACGGTTTTTTGCATCGCAGTCAGCATCGGCGCGCACACAACAGGCCTTGTTCGACAACGCCTAAGAGAGGCATCAAGAAAGTCTGTCAGCGCTCTTTCTGTCAAGGGATCATGATACAGAGATGTTGGTATCATACCGATTCTATCCATAGATAGTTGCAAACTTCGCACAGCCTCAGAGGACACCCCAAACCTTTTTAGAGCGCCCAGCGCAACTTTTGTTTTAAGAAACTGATTAGTGTCTCGCGTGTAGTGTGTTGGCAGCCACCCTGCATCCACAACAAGCTTATGAATACCCCATTTCAATCCATACGGTTTTTGATGCAAAGTGTTCACTACAAGTGACTCAAGAACTTGGTTTGGTATGCGCCCAAAATCAATTTGTTCTCCCGCAATCAACATCACAAGAGCATTGAGGGTGGCTGTATTCATACCCGCATATCTGGGATGAAATTGCACATATTCCAGCTGATCATTAATATATGCCGCTATTCCTTGTATGGAAATCACTAACTCAGGTCGCTTACCTAAGATAATCTCTGCATTCATGAGTTTATACGCCAAATCACATAACCACACTGCAGCCGGATGTTTTACCTCCGTTTCCACAAATTCTTCAATTTTTTTCAGAGGAAACACATAATACAACACATAATTTTCTCTATCTTCGCAACACTCGCCTGTACCCTCAAATTCGATAGCTTTTTCTTTACAAAAAACTGAAACATCTTCCAAAACATTTTTGTAAAAATCTCTGTATTTAGGGGCACCTGTAAGAGAGATATCAATACCATTAGGCAGAAACTGGACGCAATCATCAATAAAATGCATCTCACAACCAACAAATTCTAACCTTGCTCTATTTTGCATTAAAAAAATAATGTTTTCACAAAAAGACTCCGGAAACGGACCTTGCTTCCAAGATAGCAAGATTTTCTTTATCTTAGGATATTTTTCTTCTTTTTCCCATTCAGGCATGGTATGTGATTTTTGCAAATCCCAACAAAAAATACCATGCAACCTTTTCATAACCGCTTGTATCTGCAATACATATTTACAACTATCTTCTTCAGCCATAAATGGGTATGTGATTAGTTCTTTTTGCCTTGAATTTAGCACAAAAGCTTTAGACAGCCATTCTCGCAATTTGTAATGCCCCATATCATCTGTATCAACCACCGGAAATCTTCCAATATCCAAAAACTGCGTTATATGTGCAGCAATCTCCGTTTCAGGCAAGAAATTATAATCCAAATCAAATTGTACATTACTGTGAAAACAAGGCACTTTTTGTTGTACAACCTCCACGTCCATAGAATCGATCTTCTGTGCTGCACGGCAGGCTTTACCCACCTCCATCCTTATCCTCGTTTCACGCGAATAAGGGGAGATAGTCCGACTCGGTCGCACACGATTTTTTCTGCATACAAAGCCATCATCAATCCTCTTTTCATCATCCCATGGCGATGAGGCAGCAGTGCGCGCATTGAAAACTACCATAATTAATAAAAACAAATTTCGCATGATAAACTGGTACGAATAAAACTAATAAGTGATAGCACTTTTTTTAAATTTCATAACTCTTTTGACGCACAAACCTTCATATATCTGGCTAATGCGCTGCATATCGCCTATATCTTCCTTTTGCATCGAATGCACCATATCTTTCTCTCAATCGCCCTAATGCAGCCAATAAGTCTTTTATCGGCGCTACTCTATAATCTGTCAACAAAGAATACTCGTGAAGATTTTTCTTGACCTGATGAAAGAACGCATCACCTTCATCAGCCATCAAACTTTTGAATTCACAAATGTGTTTTTTCATATTTTCTTCCAAATACATATGGCACGAGCATAATTGCTGCACTTTTTCAAAATAGTCTTCCAAACTATCAGAAAATGCTCCAGAATCTTCAGATGGTTCTGTGCTTCTCATACTATTATCAAAGCGATTACTCTCTAGATTATCAGATTTTCTAGGATCGACAGTCCACAGTTTCTGAAGGCACAACACTTGAGTAACTTTCTCTTTTGAGAGATCCATTGCTTTGAGATAAACAAGATAAGGCTTTAGTGCTATTTTCAACTTTATCTCCCATTCGCGAAAAGTGTGACATGACAAAGGAGTATCACAAATTTTTGCATCCAATAAATCCACGCCTTCAAGAATTTTCCATGCCAGATCGACGGATTCTTCATGCATCTGCACAAAACGCTCAAGAGGTGCTCTATAAAGACCTCTATCATTACCATCGCTACGCATATGAGATATGGGCTGTTTACACACACTTTTTTCCACATCTACACACCCCTCTACCCCACGCACCGCACTTTGCACTTGGCACATAATCATCATACATATTATCGTTATATTTTTCATTTCACACCTCCAACCCAGTTATTTTATTTTAGCACATTTGCAAGACAAAGTACAAAAAACTGAGGCTCTTAGGGTGTTAAGAAATGAAAAGTTTTTCATTACTGTCAAACACTACATTTTATTATTCAGGCTTCAGGTTTATCTTTCTTTGCAACCAAATATTCCAACCAATATCAACTATTGCTGGATCATATAAAGCGCATAGAAAGCGGGCACCCCCCTCCTAGGGGAGTGTCCATTTTCCACTTATTACAGGAATGATGTCTGAATAAAGCTTATAAAAATCTTTCAGAACCGATCCTGTATAGTAAAATTCCACACCACATTATTCATAGATCACAGCGATCACTAAAATATCTAAGCCGACAATGTTTGATAACCATAAGAAAGCGCTTTCTTTTCTACTATTTTCGCACGATCAATAAGCGCTCAAACAGAGCGAATATGCTGAACAGAATCCTCAACTAATGTTAAAACCTCTTCCACCCACCGCATCACAAGATCAAACGCCAGAACCTCCACAATCTCATGGTGAGGCATCACCTCATCGTAAGCGAATGCATTAATAGTCATAAACTTTAATACCGGAGCACGGCTATGATGTACAATGGATTTTACAACTTTGCGCAGACTTATTCTCTATATTCCATATCAACAAAATTCTATCCTAATCTGGAATATGGCGCAAATATCTCCCAACGCGAAACCAGCTAATTCATCTATCGTTCCAATAGGTTTAAAAGTATGAACAACCCGCTTACCCCGCCTATAATGACTACACAACTAAAGAATACAGCGCCCACAATAATACAGCGATCTCGCTCTTTTCTCATTATTGCATTCTGCAGAAATTCTTCTGGCGAAGCATGCGAATCAAAAGTCTGAAACCATCTTGGTTGCTGAGAAAAAATTTTCTCTCTTGTCAAAGCGTTTCCAAATTTAACGCGGTATTGTTGCAGAAGTTCTTGAGTATCCGTGCAATAGGACTTATACTCCGCAAGATGGTTTGACACTACATCGGATGCA